>NZ_JAXOJX010000062.1:0-38970 GCF_034427735.1 Azohydromonas lata | reverse complement strand
CGCCGTCCGCCCAACCCGCCTTCAGCCGCATGGCCGTGGCCGCCGCGCACCCGCTGGCGGCGCAGGCCGGGCTGCAGATGCTGCGCGAGGGCGGCTCGGCCGTGGACGCCGCGGTGGCCGTGCAGATGGTGCTGACGCTGGTGGAGCCGCAGGCCAGCGGCATAGGCGGCGGCGCCTTTCTCATGAGCTGGGACGGCCGGCGCGTGCAGGCTTTCGACGGCCGCGAGATGGCGCCCGCCGCCGTCACCGAAAACCTGTTCATGCGGGCGGACGGCACGCCTGTGCCGTTTGCACAGGCCGTGGTGGGCGGCCGCTCCGTGGGCGTGCCGGGCGCCGTGGCCATGCTGGAGGCGGCGCACCGCCAGCATGGCCGGCTGCCTTGGGCGCACCTGTTCGAGCCGGCCATTCAACTGGCCGAGGAGGGCTTCAGCGTCACGCCCTACCTGCATCGGCAGTTGATGAGCGAAAAGGCCTCGCTGCTGGCGCAGCCGCGTACGGCGGCCTACTGGTTCGGCCCGGATGCGCAGCCCTGGCCC
Source organism: Azohydromonas lata (assembly GCF_034427735.1). Taxonomy (NCBI): domain Bacteria; kingdom Pseudomonadati; phylum Pseudomonadota; class Betaproteobacteria; order Burkholderiales; family Sphaerotilaceae; genus Azohydromonas; species Azohydromonas lata. The sequence goes on along the minus strand of NZ_JAXOJX010000062.1, from coordinate 38,434 downwards.
GTGGGCCACCGGCTGCGCAACCCGGCCCTGGCGCAGGTGCTGCGCAACATCGCCCTGCACGGCGCGGCGGCGTTCTACGAAGGGCCGGTGGCGGCCGACATCGTGGCCCGCGTGCAGACGCATCCGACCAATCCCGGCGACATGACGCTGGCCGACCTGGACGGCTACACGCCCAAGGAGCGCGCGCCGATTTGCACGCTCTGGCGGGTGCGATACCGCGTCTGCGGCTTCCCGCCACCGTCGTCCGGCCACTTGGCCATGATGCAGACGCTGGGCGTGCTGGAGCGGCTGCCCAACGCGGGCGAGCCGCTGCGCGCGGGCCTGCCCGCGCCTGACTGGCTGCACGCCTACACCGAGGCCGCGCGGCTGGCCTTTGCCGACCGCGCCGCCTTCGTGGGCGACCCCGACTTCGTTCCCGCCCCGGGCAACGACTGGAACACGCTGCTCGATCCGGCCTACCTCGCGCGCCGCGCCGCGCTGGTGAAGCCCACGAGCATGAAGACGGCGCGCCCCGGCAACCCGGGCCCGCTGCCGCTGGCCTGGGCGCCGCAGCCGCTGCAGCCGGAATACGGCACCAGCCACGTGAGCATCGTGGACGCGCAGGGCCGCGCCGTGTCGATGACGACGACGATCGAGGCCGTGTGGGGCTCGCGGCTGATGTCCGACGGCGGCACCGGGCTGGCCGGGGGCTTCATGCTCAACAACGAGCTGACCGATTTCTCCTTCACGCCGCGCGACGCGCAAGGCCGCCTCGTGGCCAACCGCGTGCAGCCGGGCAAGCGGCCACGCTCCAGCATGAGCCCGACGCTGATCTTCGACGCCAGGGACCACCGGCTGCTGATGACGCTGGGCGCCCCCGGCGGGGCGGCCATCATCCACTACACGGCCAAGACGCTGTTCTTCACCTTGGGCGCGGGCTTGTCGCCGCAGGACGCCATAGTCCTGCCCAACTTCGGGACCTTCAACGGCCCGACGCTGCTGGAGCAGGGCCGCTTTCCGGCGGCGACCGTCCAGGCGCTGCGCGAGCGGGGGCACGACATCGACGAGCGCGCGCTGGACAGCGGCATCCAGGCGCTGCAGCGCACGGCGGCGGGGTGGGCCGGCGGGGCCGACCCGCGGCGCGAGGGGGTGGTCGCGGGCGAATGAGGCGCCGGCGGCGGGGCGACGGCTGCGCTGCGGACGCTGCCCGCAGGCTTCATCGTTCAGCTTTTTGTACTTCGCATTGCCTTTGAATGAGCGGCATCGTTCAGATTTCTGGACGATGCGGGCTGCAGTTTTCTCAGCCCGCCGTCGCCTGCGCCGCCTCGCGCACCAGCGCCGGGCCGCGGTAGATCAGGCCGGTGTAGATCTGCACGAGGTCGGCGCCGGCCTGCAGCTTGGCCTTGGCGTCGGCGCCGCTGAGCACGCCGCCCACGCCGATGATGGGATAGCCGCCGCCCAGGGCCGCGCGCAGTTGGCCGATGACGCGGTTGCTGGCTTCGAACACCGGGCGCCCGGAGAGGCCGCCGGTTTCCTCGGCGTGCTGCAGGCCCTGCACGGCGTCGCGCGCCAGCGTGGTGTTGGTGGCGATGACGCCGTCGATGCCGTTGTTGCGCAGCGTGGCGGCGATCACTTTCACCTGGGCCTCGTCCAGGTCGGGCGCGATCTTCACGAACATGGGCACGGTGCGGCCGTGCTGGCGCTGCAGGGTTTCACGGCGCGCCTGGAGCTGCGACAGCAGCGCGTCCAGCGCCTCGTCGCTTTGCAGCGCGCGCAGGTTCTTGGTGTTTGGGCTGGAGATGTTGACCGTCACGTAGTCGGCGTGCGGGTACACGCCGTCCAGGCAGATCAGGTAGTCGTCCACCGCGTTCTCTATGGGCGTGGCGGCGTTCTTGCCGATGTTCAGCCCCACCAGGCCGCCGCCGGCGCGGAAGGATTTCGCGCGCTGCACGTTGGCCAGGAAGGAGGCCAGGCCCTCGTTGTTGAAGCCCAGGCGGTTGATCAGCGCGTCCTTTTGCGGGATGCGGAACATGCGCGGCTTGGGGTTGCCGGGCTGGCCCTTGGGCGTGACGGTGCCGACCTCGATGAAGCCGAAGCCCATGGCGCCCAAGCCGTCGATGCAGCGGCCGTTCTTGTCCAGGCCGGCAGCCAGGCCGACGCGGTTGGGAAAGCGCAGCCCTGCCACCGTCACCGGCGCGCTCACGCGCGGCTGGGCCCACAGGCATTGCGCCGGCGTGTTCTGCAGCCGGCCCATGGTGTTGAGCGTGAGTTCGTGGGCCTGCTCCGGATCGAGGCCGAAGAGGAAGGGACGGGTGAGGGCGTAGGGGACCAGGGACATCCCGCGATTGTCGCAAACGGTGTCGCCGATAATCCGCGCCCATGAATCAGGACGAACTCAAGGCCCTCGTGGGCCAGGCCGCTGTCGCGCACGTGGTGCCCGGCAGCGTGGTGGGCGTGGGCACCGGCTCCACGGTCAATTGCTTCATCGACGCGCTGGCCGCCATCAAGGACCAGATCGCCGGCGCCGTCTCCAGCTCCGAGCGCAGCACCGAGCGGCTCAAGGCCCACGGCATCCCCGTGCTGGACGCCAGCACCGTGGAGCGCATTCCCGTCTACGTGGACGGCGCCGACGAGATCGACCACGCCGGCTACATGATCAAGGGCGGCGGCGCGGCGCTGACGCGCGAAAAGATCGTCGCCGACCTGGCGGACCGTTTTGTCTGCATCGCCGACGAGTCCAAGCTGGTCCCGGTGATGGGCAACTTCCCGCTGCCGGTGGAAGTGATCGCCATGGCCGCGGCCCAGGTGGCGCGCCGCTTCAAGGCCCTGGGCGGCGAAGCCACGCTGCGCCCGGGCGTGCTCACCGACAACGGCAACCCCATCCTGGACGTGCGCGGCCTGCGCATCACCGACCCGGCGGCCATGGAAGCCGAAGTCAACCAGTGGCCCGGCGTGGTGACCGTGGGCATCTTCGCCCGCCACAAGGCGCAGGTCTGCCTGCTGGGCACCAAGGACGGCGTGAAGACGCTGACCTTCTGACGGCGGGCTTGGCGGCGGCCTTCGCGGGCCGCCGCCGGACGTGACGTGCGACGGCGCCTCTTCAGGCGCCGTCGTCCATTTCGGCCGGCGCGGCCTGTGCCTTGCGCGCGCGCCGCACGCCAAAGCGCCCCGGGTCCACGGCTTCCACCAGGTCCGCTTCCAGCGGGAAGGGGCCGCCGCCCACCCAGGCCGCGATCAGCTCGCCCAACAGCGGCGCCCAACCGATGCCGCGCGAGGCCAGCGCCGTGCACACGAAAAGGCCGGGCACGCGCGGCAGTTCGCGCACGCGCTGCGCGGCCGCGCCCGGCAGCGGCACGGCACCGACCACGGGCAGCCGGTCGTCGGCCAGCGTGCGCCAGCCCACGCGGCCGGACAGCGGCACGTCGCGCGCATCGACCTCCAGGCCCAGGCGGCGCAGGCGCTGCAAGTTGAACGCCTGGTCTTGCGGGCGCAGGGTGGCGTCGGGGTCCTGCAGGGTGGCGGTGGCGCCACAGACGACGTTGCCGTCCAGCAGCGTGAGCGCGTAGCCGCCGCCGGCCACGGGCAGGCGCGGCGGGTGCAAGCCCGGCGTGCCGGCGGGAAGAATCGTCACCTGCCCGCGCTGGCGGCCCAGCGGCCAGCCCGGCTTTTCACCATGTGCACTCTCAAGCAACGTACAGGTTTCTCCCGCATTGGCCAGCACCACGGCGCTGGCCTGCGCGATCGCTTGGCCAGCGGCATCCAGGGCGGACCAAGTGCCGTTGGACGAGCGCAGCGCGCACACCTGCATGCCGGTGCGCAGCGCGATGCCGGGCCGCTGCAGCCAATGTCGCACCAGCGCGCCGGGCTGCAGCCAGCCGCCGCCGGGATAGAACCAGGCGGGCTCCTGCAGCGGCAGGGCGCACAGCTCGCTGGCGGCCCGGGCGTCCAGCGCCTGCAGGTAGTCTGGCGGCAGGCCTTGGGCGGCCAGCAGGGCGTGCATGCCGGCCAGGTCCGCGTCGGCGCCGGCCAGGCGCAGCAGGCCGTCCAACTGGCCGGGGATGGCGCCGGCGGCGATCAGCGGCGCGAAGGTTTTATGGGCCAGCAGCGCGGCCGTGCGGTTGAAGCGGGCGTGCGGGCCGTCCTGGCCATTGACCACGCCGTGGAACAGGCCGCCGCGGTTGCCTGAGGTTTCGGCGGCGGGCTCGGGGTGGCGCTCCAGCACGGTGACCTGCCAGCCGGCGGCGGCCAGGGCCTGGGCGCAGGCGGCGCCGGCCAGGCCCGCACCGATGACGAGGGCGGTGCGCGGGGCATTCGGGTCCACTTGGGCCGACAGCGGGTGGCCGGCCGCGCGGCGCGGCGTGAACACCGGGGCGTAGCGAGCGTAGGTCATTTCCGGCTTGGGCGGGAAGCCGGGGACGCGCTCGGCTTCGAAGCCGGCCGAGCGCAGGCCGTCGCGCACGGCGCGGCCAATGCTCCAGGTGGCGGCGGTGGCGCCGGGTGCGGCCAGCCGGCCCAGTGCCTTGAACACATGAGGCGACCACAGCGCCTCGTTGCGTTTGGGCGCGAAGCCGTCCAGGTAGAAGGCGTCGGCTTCCAGCAGGAGCTGCGGCAGCCACCCGTTGGCGTCGCCCCAGGCCAGTTGCAGGACGACCCGGCCGCCGTCCAGGTGCAGCGTGTGCAGGTCGGGGCTCAGCGGGGGCCAGGCGGCGAGCAACTCGGCTGCCAGTGCCGGCAGGGCGGAAGCGGCGTGGGCGCGCTTCAAATCGTCCAGGCGCGGCGGGTGCAGGTCCACGGCGACGTAGTGAAGGCGCGCGCAGCGCTGCGGGTCGGCGCGCCAGGTGTCCCAGGTCGCCAGGAAGTTGTTGCCCAGGCCGAAACCCGTCTCCAGCACCGTGAAGCGCGGTTTCCCCTGCCAGCGCTGCGGCAGCCTGTTGCCGTGCAGGAAGACGTGGCGCGACTGCCCAAGCGCGCCGGCGCGCGTGTGGTAGACGTCGTTGAAATCCGGGGCGTGGGGCACGCCGTCGGTGTCGAACGCGATGTGGGCGGGCACGACGGGGAAGCGCTTCATGGCGGCGGGCGGGAGTCGGGCAAGAGAAGGGGGTTCGGAAGGCGGAAACGACAAGGGGCACCGAAGTGCCCCTTGCTGCTCGCATGCGACGTGCGCGCGTGCGTGTCTGGAATCAGACGCGCTTGCGGTACTCGTGCGTGCGGGTGTCGATTTCGATCTTGTCGCCGTTTTCCACGAACAGGGGCACGGGGATTTCGAAGCCGGTGCCGACCAGGCGGGCGGGCTTCATGACCTTGCCGGAGGTGTCGCCCTTGACGGCGGGCTCGGTCTCGATCTCGCGCACGACGGTGGTGGGCAGCTCGACCGAGATGGCCTTGCCGTCATAGAACACCACTTCAACCACCATGTTGTCTTCCAGGTAGGAGATGGCGTCGCCCATGTTCTCGGCCTCGACCTCGAACTGGTTGTACTCGGTGTCCATGAACACATACATCGGATCGGCGAAGTACGTGTAGGTGCACTCCTTCTTGTCCAGGATGATCTGGTCCATCTTGTCGTCGGCCTTGAAGACGACTTCAGCCCCGCCGCCATTGAGCAGGTTCTTCATCTTGATGCGCACCGTGGCGGCACCGCGGCCGCCGCGGCTGTATTCGGTCTTGAGCACGACCATCGGGTCCTTGCCCTGCATGATCACGTTGCCGGCGCGGATTTCCTGAGCGAGTTTCATGGCGAGATTCCAAAAGAGAGTGGCTGCACGAATTGAACGCTCGGTGCTGCCTGATAGCGCGTCGCAGGCGCGCGTCGCACGGACGCGGCTCAACGCAAAGCCCGTGATTCTACCAACGCGCCGCCACGAACTCCTGTAGCCGGCCGGTCAAATCGTGCTGCTTTTCAAGGCTTTGCCGCCAGCGTGCGCAGGCGGCGCGCCACGTGGCGTCGTCCGGCAGGGCGGCCGGCGGCTCGGCCAGGCGGTTCCAGGCGCGCCACAGCGCGCGCAATTCCAGGCTGAAAGCGGCGTTGCTGCCGGCCAGAAAGCGGTCCAGGAAAGCGTCCAGCTTTTCGGCGTGCACGCCGTCGTCCTGCTCGTAGATCTGCCACACGAAGGGCACGCCGGCCCATTGGGCGCGGACGAAGGAATCCTCGCCGCGGACGAAGTTCAGGTCCGCGGCCCACAGCAGGTGGTCGTAGTCGCGCTGCGTGAGCCAGGGCAGGCGGTGCAGGCGCACGTTGGCGGGCAGGCCGGGCACGTCGGCCTGCGCCGCGCCGGGCGTGGCCAGCAGCAGCATTGGGCGGCCGTCGGCCAGCCACGGCCACAGGGCGTCGAGGCGGCGGTAGCAGAAGAGGCTGACCACGCGTTCGTCCGGCTGCCAGCCGGCGCCTTGGGCGGCCAGCCAGGTGGCACGGTCGAAGGCGGCGCGGCGTGCTTGCACGTCGCGCTCGCGCAGCAGGCCGCCGGTGGCGGGGGTGAAGCCCGGGTAGAAGAAGAACTTCACCAGGCCCGCGCCGGGGCCGGAGAACTGCGGCGACTGCAGGCCGTGCGAGCGCTCCACGTAGCGCTCGGCGCTGAGGTATTCGAGGTTGATCCACGCGGGCGGCTTGGGGCTGGCGGCCATGCGCGCGACGAAGCCGGGCGGCGGGTCGCAGCCGAACAGCTCCACGACGACTTCGCCGGGCTGCGGAAAATCGCCTTCGTCGCGCCAGGGCAGCACCTGCACGCGGGCGTCGCCTTGCGGCGCCATCCAGGCCAGGGCCGAGGCGTCGTCCACCCACAGCCGCGCGCGCTCGCCGCGAGCCGATAAATCCGTGGCCAGTCGCCAGGCCACACCGAGGTCACCGTGGTTGTCGATCACACGGCAGAACAGGTCCCACAACATGGCGCGATTATCCGAAGCGTCAGAATCACGCCCTCCATGACCCAGTCCTTATCTCCCGAAGACGCTGCCGCGGCCGTGCTGGCCGCCGCCGAGGAAGTTGCACATGCCGAATCAGCCGCTGCCGCGGGCCGCGCCGCGCTGCTGGCCGAAGTGGCGCAGTTGCCCGCGCTGCCCGGCGTCTACCGCTACTTCGATGCGCACGGCGCCGTGCTCTACGTCGGCAAGGCCAAGAACCTCAAGCGGCGCGTCTCCAGCTATTTCCAGAAGGACCACGGCGGCACGCGCATCGGCGTGATGGTCAACCGCATCGCGCGCATGGAGACCACGGTGGTGCGCACCGAGGCCGAAGCGCTGCTGCTGGAAAACAACCTCATCAAGGCGCTCAACCCGCGGTTCAACATCCTGTTCCGCGACGACAAGAGCTATCCGTACCTGCAGCTCGTCTCGCACCGCTTCCCGCGCATGGCGTACTACCGCGGCGCGGTGGACAAGAAGCACCACTACTTCGGCCCCTACCCGAGCGCTTGGGCGGTGAAGGAGTCCATCCAGCTGCTGCAGAAGGTTTTCAGGTTGCGCACCTGCGAGGACACCGTCTTTGCCAACCGCAGCCGGCCTTGCCTGCTCTACCAGATCCGGCGCTGCACGGCGCCCTGCGTAGGCCTCATCAGCGACGCCGACTACACGAGCGACGTGCACAACGCCGAGCGCTTCCTGCGCGGCGAGCAGCAGGAGCTGCTGGACCAGTTGCAGCGGCGGATGATGGAGCACGCCGAGGCCTTCGAGTACGAGAAGGCGGCCGAGCTGCGCAACCAGATCCAGGCCCTGTCGCGCGTGCTGCAGCAGCAATCGGTGGAGGAGAACAGCGCCTCGTCCGCCGGCAAGGACGTGGACGTGCTGGCCGTGAAGGTGCAGGGCGGCCGCGCCTGCGTGAACCTGGCCATGGTGCGCGGCGGGCGCCACCTGGGCGACCGCGCGCACTTCCCGACGCACGTGGAGGAGGGTGCCGTCCTCGGGGCGGCGGAAGACGAGGGCGACGACGTCGCCGCGCCCGTGCCGCCGGAGGTGCGCGTGCTGGAGGCCTTCATCGCCCAGCACTACCTGGACAGCGCCGTGCCGCCCTCGCTGGTGGTGAGCCATCCGGTGGACGCGGCGCTGATGGAGGCGCTGTCCGTGCACGCCGGCTTCAAGGTCAGCGCGCAGCACCAGCCGCGCGAGCAGCGCCGCGTGTGGCTGCAGATGGCGCAGACCGGCGCCGAGCTGGCGCTGGCGCGGCTGCTGGCGCAGGAAGGCTCGCAGAAGGCGCGCACCCTGGCGCTGGCCGAGGCGCTGGGCCTTGAGGTGCAGGATCTGGATACCTTGCGCATCGAGTGTTTCGACATCAGCCATACCGCTGGCGAAGCCACGCAGGCCAGCTGTGTGGTGTTCGAGAACCACCAGATGCAAAGCGCCCAGTACCGCCGGTTCAACATCACCGGCATCACGCCCGGCGACGACTACGCCGCCATGCGGCAGGTGCTCACGCGCCGCTACGGCAAGCTGGCCGAGGGCGTGGCCGCCGGCACGGCGCGCATGCCTGACGTGGTGCTGGTGGACGGCGGCCGCGGCCAGGTGAGCATGGCGCGCGAGGTGTTCGAGGAATTGGGGCTGGACCTGTCGCTCATCGCCGGCGTCGAGAAGGGCGAGGGGCGCAAGGTCGGCCTGGAAGAGCTGGTGTTTGCCGACGGCCGGCCCAAGGTGTACCTGGGGGCCGATTCCGCCGCGCTCATGCTGGTGGCGCAGATCCGCGACGAGGCGCACCGTTTTGCCATCACCGGCATGCGGGCCAAGCGCGCGAGTGTGCGCACCGGCGGCAGCCGGCTGGAGGACATCCCGGGCGTCGGCCCAAAGAAGCGGGCCCGGCTGCTGCAGCGCTTCGGCGGTGTGCGCGGCGTGGCCCAAGCCGCCGTCGACGAGCTCGCCAGCGTCGAAGGCATATCGAGAGACCTGGCGGAGGAGATTTACCGTGCGCTCCACTGAAGCCCCGCGCCCACTGCGCTGGTGGGCCCTGATCGCGACCGCCCTGGGATTGGGCGCCTGCACCCTGACCAAGCCGCTGCCGGATTCGACGGCCTCGTCCGCGCAGCCTGCGACCTCGCCGTCGCTGGAGCCCTCGACGGCGCGCGCGGTGGCCGCCCTGCCCAAACCGGCGCAGGCGGGCGACTGGACGTCCTATCGCATCCAGGCCGCCACGCGGCTGGTGGCGGCTAACCCGAGCATGTCCTACATGGGCGACGTGCCTGAGCCGCTGCTGGCCATTCCGGTGCTGGAGATCGAGCTCAACCGCGACGGCAGCGTGCGCAGGATCAACGTGCAGCGCGTGCCGCACCAGGCCAAGGACACGGTGCAGCTGGCCATTGACGCCGTGAACCGCGCCGCGCCCTTTGGCGACGTGTCGCACCTGCCGCGGCCGTGGAAATTCAGCGAAGTGTTCCTGTTCAACGACGACAGGCACTTCAAGCCGCGGACGCTGGATCAATGAGCGCCCCCGCCCGGCCGCTGCGAAGGGGACGCTCCGTCCCGCTCGGCGGGACCGCGCGCAGCGCGAGGGTGTACCCATGAGCGCGCGGCCGTCCGAAGAGCCCGGGTCTCGGACGGCCGGCGAGCCCTTGCGCAGCAGGCACAATGCCGGGATGTTTTTCAACCTGCCCACCCTGCTGACCTGGGCCCGCATCGTGGCCATACCGCTGATCGTGGCGGTGTACGAGCTGCCCATGCAGCACGCGACGCAAAACCTGGTGGCCACGGTGCTGTTCATCGTGTTCGCGCTCACCGATTGGGCCGATGGCTGGCTGGCGCGGCGGCTCAATCAAACGTCTTCCTTCGGCGCCTTCCTGGACCCGGTGGCGGACAAGTTCCTCGTTTGCGCCTCGCTGCTCATCCTGGTGCAACTGGACCGGGTGGACGCGCTGGTGGCGCTGGTCATCATCGGTCGCGAGATCGCCATCTCGGCGCTGCGCGAGTGGATGGCGCAGATCGGCGCCTCCCGCAGCGTGGCCGTGCACATGGTGGGCAAGCTCAAGACCACGGTGCAGATGGTGGCCATTCCCTTCCTGCTCTATGACGGGCGGCTGTTGGGCGTGGTCGATACGCACCTCTGGGGCACGGGCCTGATCTGGCTGGCCGCGGTGCTGACCATCTGGTCCATGGTGTATTACCTGCAGAAGGCGCTGCCCGAAATTCGCGCCCGCGCGCGTTGACCGCTTCGGCCCCGGCAGTGCCCGGCGCGACGCTGGTGCGCGCCATGCCCGCGGTGTTCGTGCTCATCTGGAGCACCGGCTTCATCGTGGCGCGCTACGGCATGCCGCATGCGCCGCCGCTCACCTTTCTCAGCTGGCGCTATGCGCTCTCGGTGCTGGCTTTCGGCTTGTGGATCGCGGCCACGCGGCCGGCTTTTCCGCGCAATGGCGCGCAGGTGCTGCACCTGGCCGCCACGGGCGTGCTCATGCACGCGGGTTACCTGGGCGGCGTGTGGGCCGCGGTGAAGGCCGGGGCGCCGGCCGGCACGGTGGCGCTGATCGTGGGCCTGCAGCCGGTGCTGACGGCGCTGTGGGTGTCGGCCAGCGGCCAGGAGGCGCGTGCCAGTGCCCGCCAGTGGTTGGGTTTGCTGCTTGGGCTGCTGGGCCTGCTGCTGGTGGTGTGGCGCAAGCTGGGCAGCGGGGAGATCACGCCCTTCAACTTCTTGCTGTGCCTGGGCGCGCTGCTGTGCATCACGGTAGGCACGCTGTACCAGAAACGCTTCGTGAAGCCGTGCGACGTGCGCACGGCCAGCCTGGTGCAGTTGAGCGCGGCCTTGGCCGTGTCGCTGCCGCTGGCGCTGCTGGAGCCCACGGGCATGCAATGGCATCCGGAGCTGATAGGCGCACTGGCCTGGTCGGTGCTGGCGCTGACGCTGGGCGCCAGCTCGCTGCTGTACCTGCTGATCCAGCGCGGCGCGGCCACGCGCGTGACCAGCCTGATGTACCTGGTGCCGCCGTGCACCGCGCTCCTGGCTTGGCTGCTGTTCCGCGAGCCGCTTGGGCCCACGGTGCTGGCGGGCATGGCGCTCACGGCGCTGGGCGTGAGCCTGGTGGTGCGCGGCGCGGCGCGCTGAGGCGGCTGCGCCGCCGTCAGCCTCAGTGCCTGGGCTGCGAGATGCGGCCGTTGAGCGTCAGGAAGCCCTTGGCCGGCATGGTGCTGATGTCTTCGACGACTTCCAGCGTGCCGCTGCCCGTGGCGTAGGCGAAGCGGCCGGAACCCGAGGTGATGGTGAAGGTGCCGCTCATGACCAGTGGCCCGCCGTTCATGGGCTGGCTGGTGCCCTGGTAGCGGCCGATGAGCTGGTCGCCGCTGGCCGTGGTGATCATGAACTGGCGGCTGTTGAAGGCGTAGGGCGGCAGGAAGTAGGGGCTGGTGGAGACCACGCAGTCCTGCGCCGAGAAGCTGAAGACGCCGATGGCCGAGCCCAGGCCCGTGCCGGAGCTGGTGCCGGTGGCTGCGGCGCCGTAGGCCGGCGCCTCGCCCGCGCAGGGGTTGGTGGGCGTGGGGTCCAGCCACTCGGTGATGGTGGCCGTGGCCTTGAAGGGAATGGTCTTGGCGGCGTTGTCGGCCCAAGCCGATTGGGCCGAGCCGGCCAGGGCGGCGGCGCCCAGGGCGCAGGTCAGGGCGTGGCGAAAAGTCATGGTGATCCCTCGAAGAATGGTTTTGTAACGAAAACGGGTTATGCCCCGCCCTTGAGACGGGCGGTAGGCGCCTGGGCGGGGGATTGTGTTTTGGCTGCCGATGCGGCTCGGGTCAGAAGTCCGCCTGCAGCGACACGCGGAAGGTGCGCGGCGCCAACGGGTAGAGATAGACGTGGTTGCTCAGCGTGGGCGACTCGCGCCAGGCGCGGCGGTTGAAGACGTTGTCCACGCCGGCGCGCCAAGTCAGCGTCGTGCTGTCGGTGCGCTGCACGTAGCGCGCGCCCAGGTCCACGCGGGTCCAGCCGCCTATGCGCGGGCTGTCGTCGGTAGGCAGCACGGTGCGCTGGCCTTCGTGCACCAGCCAGCTCTGCAGGTTGAGTCCGGGCAGGGCGGCCACGTCGTGGCCGGCCATCAGGCGCAGGCTGAAGGCGGGGACGTTGGGCGGGCGGTTGCCGTCCAGGTCGTTGTCTTCGATGCGGGCGCGCAGCGCCATGGCGCTGGCCGCGAGCTGCCAAGCGCCCGCGCGCTGCTCGGCCGAGGCCTCCAGGCCGCGGTGGTGCTGGCGTCCTTTAATGGTGAAGCTGGTGCCGGTGTCGCGGGCGTAGGGCTGCTCGATGTCGAAAGCCGCCACGTTCCACTGCAAGCCCTGGCCGTTGTTGCCCTTGAAGCCCAGCTCGGCTTGTCGGCTGCGCTGGGCAGGCAGCACGTAGCCGGGGTTGGAGTAGGTTGGGACGAAAGGCACGGTGCGCGACTCGATGCCGTGGCCGAAGCTGGCGTAGGCCGTCAGGCCTTCGTTGACCGTGTGGCTGAAGGCCACCCAGGGGGTGTTGAAGCTTTGCTCGTAGGGTGGGAGCGCGCTGCCGTCGCTGCTGTGGCTGTCGCGCTGGATGCGGGTGTGGCGCAGGCCCAGCCAGAACTGGTTGCGCTCGTCCAAGCGCAGCTTGTCGCGCAGGTAGAACTCGGTGGTTTTTTCCTTGCGGCTGACGGTGTCGGTGGTCAGCTCCGGCTTGGGGTCGGCTTGCACGGAGCCGTCGTCCTGGCCGGAAAGGTCGAGGAAGTTGAAGGCTTGTTTGGGGATGCGGTTCTCGAATCGCGTGAACAGCACGCCAGCGGTCAGCGCATGCGTGAGGGTGCCGGTCTGAGTTTCGCCCTGAGCCTGCAGGTTCAGCGCGTCGCTGCGGCGGCGCTCGTTGTCGCTGCGGTAGTCGTAGAAGTCGAAGCTGCCGTTCGAGCAGTAGCGGTCGTAATGGTTTTCGGCGCTGCAACCGAAGGGGAAGGCCAGCCGGTCGTCAGTACGCAGGCGCTGCGTCATGGCGTGGGCGGAGAGCTTCCAATTGCCTTCGAGCCGCTGCGTCAGGCGCAGCGACGCCGTATTGGCGTCGAAGACCACGGGCTGCGACCAGCGCTGGTTGTTGAGGTTGGTGCGCGGATCGATGTCGTGGGCGTTGGGTACGGTATCGCCGCGCAGGCTGAAGCCCGGCACGCTGGGCTGCGACTGCCGGTTGTGCTCCACCTCGGCCTCCAGCAGCGTGTCGCGGGTGAGTTTCACGTCGCCGGCCAGGGCCAGGAGCTGGCGTTCGCCGTGCAGGTCGCGGGTTTGCGGGCGCAACCGCTCGGCGGCGGCGTTCAGGCGCAGGCCGTAGCGCTCGTCCTCGCCGAAGCGCTGCGACAGGTCCACCGCCGCGCCCACGGTGCCGTTTTCGCGCCAGCCCAGGGTGGCGCTGCGCACGGTGCGGTCCGGGCGCTTGACGGTGTAGTTCAGCAGGCCGCCCGGGGCGCTGGCGCCGGCCTGTATGCCGCTGGTGCCCTTGAACAATTCGACGCCGGCCTTGTTGTCCAGGGCGATAGCGGTCTCGCCGCTGATGGGCAGGCCGTCGCGGCGGTGGTTGAAGCGGGGGTCCAGCGCGTAGCCGCGCATGCTCACGTTGCCCCAGTAGCCCTCGGCGTTGTAGGCATCGGTGAGGCCGGCATCGAAGCGCACAAGGTCGGCTACCTGGCGCGCGCCGCCGTCCTGGAGCTGGCGTTCGCCGAGCACGCGGGCGCTGATGGGCGTGGACGACAGCGGCTGCTCGCCGAAGCCGCTGACGGCGGGCGCCGGGGTGCGGCCGGTGACGGTGATGGTGGTGGTCGTGGCCGGCGCCGTGTCTGCGGCAGCGGTTGCGGCATCAACCGCCGGGGCGGCGGGCACGGCGGCCTGCTGGGCCGCTGCCGGCAGCGACAGGGCGAGGGCGGCCGCGGCGGCCAGGGGGGCGGGCGCGAACAGGGCGCGCGGGTGGGTGCGGTGGGCCATGGCAGGTACTGCAGTGCCGCGACAGGTGAGCGCGGCTGCCGCGCAAGACGTGCGGCCACCGGTGCTTCCCTGCGCGAGGATGATCTCAATCAGGTTCAAGGGGACTCTCTCAGCCGGACACAGCGTGTCCGGCACCCCCAGCGGAAAGCGTGAATTATCCGCGCCCGCGCTCCAACGCCTGTGGCTTGGCGGCCACGTCCGGCCCCGCCCCCGATAAAGAAAAAGGCCCGCTGGGCGGGCCTTTCCTGGAGACGGGCGGGTCAGACCCGGCTCGGCGTGCTCAGTCGAACACCGGCGTTTCCACGCCCAGCACCTTGTGCAGCTTGGGGCTGGTGGTGGTGTACTGCAGGTGCACCTTCTTCTCGGGGAAGATGTAGGGAACGGCGCCGAAGGCGGCCAGCGCGGCTTCGTGGAAGCCCGACAGGATGAGCTTCTTCTTGCCGGGGTAGGTGTTGACGTCGCCGACGGCGAAGATGCCGGGCACGTTGGTCTGGAACTTCTCGGTGTCCACGACGATTTGCTTGCGCTCCAGGGCCAGGCCCCAGTCGGCGATGGGGCCGAGCTTGGGCGACAGGCCGAAGAAGACCAGCAGCATGTCCATGGGCACCACGCGGGTGACGCCGTCGCCGCCCGTGACCTTCACGCCGGTGAGGGTCTGCCCGTCAGCGCTGGTGTCGATGCCCGTGATCTGGCCGACGATGAACTGCATTTCGTACTCGTCGCACAGCTCCTTCATCTTGGCCACCGAGGCGGGCGCGGCGCGGAAGCCGTCGCGGCGGTGGATCAGGATGACGCTCTCGGCCTTGTTGGGGCCTTCCTGCGCGAAGTTCAGCGACCAGTCCAGCGCGGAGTCGCCGCCGCCCACGATCACCAGGTTCTTGCCGGCGAATTGGGCGGGGTTCTTGACGCGGTAGAAGACCTGCTTGTCGTTGAACGCGTCCAGGCCCTCGACCTTGAGCATGCGCGGCTGGAAGGAGCCCACGCCGCCGGCGATGAACACCGTCTTGGTCAGGAACTGCGTGCCCTTGCTCGTCTCGACGAAGAAGCGGCCGTCTTCCTGCTTTTCCACGCGGGTGACTTCCTGGCCCAGGTGGAAGGTCGCGCCGAAGGGCTCGATCTGCTTGAGCAGGTTGTCGGTGAGCTCCTTGCCGGTGCACATGGGCACGGCCGGGATGTCGTAGATGGGCTTGTCGGGATAGAGCTCGATGCACTGGCCGCCGGGGTAAGCCAGCGAGTCAATGATGTGGCACTTGATCTCCAGCAGGCCCAGCTCGAAGACCTGGAACAGGCCGCAGGGGCCGGCGCCGACGATGATGGCGTCGGTCTCGATCACGCCCTGCGCTTGCGCCGCCACGGCGGCTTCTTGGTTCACTTGCGATTCCATGGTCGTCTGGATTACTTCTTCAGTTCCGGCAGCTTGCCCGTGCGGTTCTTCCACTCCTCGGCATCAGGCAGCGCTTCCTTGCGCTTGGTGATGCTGGGCCATTTCTTGGACAGCTCGGCGTTCAGGGCGATGAACTGCTGCTGGTCGGCGGGCACGTCCTCTTCGGGGAGGATGGCGTTGACCGGGCACTCGGGGATGCAGACCGCGCAATCGATGCACTCGTCAGGATCGATCGTCAGAAAGTTGGGGCCTTCCCGGAAGCAGTCCACGGGGCAGACATCGACGCAGTCGGTGTACTTGCAGCGGATGCACGATTCGGTGACGACGTGGGTCATGACTTTTGAGTAGTGGGGTTGATCGCGTGGGGCCCAGTGGTCGGCCGTGGCGATAGACGAAAAACAGTGATTTTAAGCCCTGGGGGTTTCCACTGAAACCTGAGATACATCAAGCGGGCTCTCGGTCGTGGCCTCCGCGGCATCCAAAGTGCCGGCGCCGGCGCCCACGATGACCACCGTGGGCCGCCCCGCGTGCTGCGCGGCGGCTTCGCCCAGGGTCTGGACGCTGTGCAGGCTGGTGCGCTGCCCGGCGGTGCCGGCGGCCGAGACCACGCTCACGTGCTCGGTGGCCGGCCAGCCGGCGGCCAGCAGGCGGTGCGACAGCTCCGGCAGTGCGTGGCCGGCCATGTAGAACACTTCCGTGTCGGCGCTGCGGCTGGCGCGCAGCGTGCCCGCGCGCGTCATGGCCGTGCTCAGGCTCACGTTGCGCCCGCGTCCGCGGCGCGTGAGCGGGCGCTGCGTGGCGGCGGCGGCGGCCAGGGCCGCCGTGACGCCGGGGACGACCTCGCACTCGATGCCGGTGGCCTGCAGCGCCAGCAGCTCCTCTTCCAGCCGTCCAAAGATGCTGGGGTCGCCGCCCTTGAGCCGCGCCACGAGGGCGTGCTGTTGCGCCTGCTCCACCAGCAGCGCGTTGATGCGCGCCTGGCCCATGCTGTCGCGGTAGCCGCGCTTGCCCACGTCCAGCCACTGCGCGTGCGGTGCGAGCTCGCGCAGCGCCGGATCGGTGAGCGCGTCGAACAGCACCACCTGTGCCGCGGCCAGCCGTTGCGCGCCGCGCACGGTAATGAGGTCCGCCGCCCCGGGGCCGGCGCCGATGAAGACCACGCGGCCCATCTTGACTTCAGCTTTCCTTCAGGCCGGCAAGGCGCTTTGCTTGACGTGCAGGCCGCATTCCTTGGCCGACTCGTCCTCCCACCACCAGCGGCCGGCGCGGAAGGGCTCGCCCAACGAAATGGCGCGCGTGCAGGGCGCGCAGCCGATGCTGGGAAAGAACTGGTCGTGCAGCGCGTTGTAGGGCACGTCGTGCAGCTTGATGTAGTGCCACACGTCGCCCCAGGTCCAGTCGGCCAGCGGGTTGAACTTGATTCGACCCTTGTCGTCCTGGTCCTCGAAGGGCACCGCGCCGCGGTTGTCGGACTGCTCGCGGCGCATGCCGGTGACCCAGGCATCGCGGCTGGCCAGCATGCGCGACAGCGGCTCGAGCTTGCGCACGCCGCAGCAGCCCTTGCGCAGCGGCACGCTCTCGTACATGGCGCGCTCGCCGTTGCGGGCGACGAACTCGATGACCGCTTCCTGCACCGGGCGGTAGACCTCCACCTCGATGCCGTAGCGCGCCTTGATGAGCGGCAGCACGGCCAGCGTCTCGGCGTGGAGCACGCCGGTGTCCAGCGTGCCCAGGGCGATGGGCAACTGGTGGCGGGCGATGAGGTCCGTCAGGACCATGTCCTCGGCGCCGAGGCTGTTGGCCAGGACGACGCGGCCGGCAAAGCGCTCGGCGGCGTCGCGCAGCAGGTCCAGGGCGCGCGCGACCTTGTTGTCGAAGTCGGCGCTTGGGCGGGCGTTGAGTTCGATGGCGCTCATGGCGGTATCAGCTCCGTGAGTAAGGCTGCGGGTCGTGGCGGGCGAAGACCGGTTGCGGATGCACCGTGTCGCCCTGGTAGTGGCCGCCGAAGAAGCCCAGCGCGCGGCGCGCGGACTCCAGCTTCTGGTCGGCGCGCAGCACCACGGCGTCAAAGCCGGTGCGCTGCAGCAACTGCATCATGTCCACCAGCACTTCGCCGGTGGCGCGGATCTCGCCCTTGAAGCCGTAGCGCACGCGCAGCAGCCGGGCTTGCGAGTAGGCGCGGCCGTCCACCCACTTGGGGAACGTGAGCGCCACCAGCGACAGGCGGGGCAGGTCCTCGGCCAGGGCTTCGACGTCGGCGTCGTTGGGCAGCATCACGCCCACGGCCACGCCCTGCGGCCACTCGCCGCGCACGGCGTGCCACTGCTCCAGCGTCAGGAGCCGGTGCGGGGCGGGGCTGGGGTGCACCTGCGGGCCGTCCTCGCCGCTCACCTGCTGCCAGCGGTCCTGATGGGGGTCGATGAACTTCATGGCTTGAAACTCGTTTCTTCTGGGCAGGGGTCTATCAGGCGGGCTGCGCTTCGCGCACGGCGGTGGCGGTGCGCACGGCGTCGGCGGCGGTCTTGAATGGGGACAGCCCCACGCGGCGCACGGTGTCGACGAAGCGCTCGCCTTCGGCGCGCTCGGCGCGGTAGGTGTCGATGACGGCTTCGATGACGTCGGCCACCTCGTCGGCCGCGAAGGACGGGCCGATGACCTTGCCGGCCTGGGTCTTGCCCGACAGCGTGGAGCCGTCGGAGCCGCCCAGCGTGACCTGGTACCACTCGCTGCCGTCCTTGTCCACGCCGAGGATGCCGATGTGGCCGCTGTGGTGGTGGCCGCAGGAGTTGATGCAGCCGGACATGTGCAGGTCGATGTCGCCGATGTCCCAGAGCTCGTCGAGGTCCTGGAAGCGCTCGGTGATGGCCTCGGCGATGGGCAGCGAGCGTGCGTTGGCCAGGGCGCAGAAGTCGCCGCCCGGGCAGGCGATCATGTCGGTGAGCAGGCCGATGTTGGGCGAGGCGAAGCCCGCGTCCTTGGCGGCGTGCCACACGGCGTAGAGGTCGGCCTCGCGCACCCAGGGCAGCAGCAGGTTCTGGTCGTGCGTCACGCGCAGCTCGCCCAGCGAGTAGCGGTCGGCCATGGTGGCGGCCGCTTCCATCTGGTTCGAGGTGGCGTCGCCGGGGGGCAGGCCCAGGCGCTTGAGCGACAGCGTCACGGCGCGGTAGCCGCTGACCTTGTGGCCGTGCACGTTGCGCTCCAGCCAGCGGGTGAAGGCCTGCTGCTGGTCGCCGTGGCGCGCGGGCTGGAAGCCGCTGGGGGCGGGGCGCACGCCGGCGGGCAGCGTGAAGTGGGCCGAGACGCGCTCCAGCTCGCGCAGCGGGATCAGGTGCGCGGCGCCTTCGGCGTCGCTTTCCAGGATCTGGCGGAACTCGGCGTTGACGGCGTCGAAGAACTTCTGGCCTTCGGCCTTCACCAGGATCTTGATGCGGGCCTTGTAGAGGTTGTCACGGCGGCCGTAGCGGTTGTAGACGCGCACGATGGCCTCGATGTAGACGAGGATCTGCTGCCAGGGCACGAAGGCGTTGATCTCCACGCCCACCACCGGCGTGCGGCCCATGCCGCCGCCCACGAAGACCTTGAAGCCGACTTCGCCGGCCTCGTTCTTCACCAGGTGCAGGCCGATGTCATGCCACTGGATGGCGGCGCGGTCTTCGGCGGCGCCGGTGATGGCGATCTTGAACTTGCGCGGCAGGAAGGCGAACTCGGGGTGCAGCGTGCTCCACTGGCGCAGCACCTCGGCGTAGGGGCGCGGGTCCACGGCCTCGTCCGGGGCGATGCCGGCCAGCGCGTCGCTGGTGATGTTGCGGATGCAATTGCCGCTGGTCTGGATGCCGTGCATGTCCACTTCGGCCAGCAGCTCCATCACGTCGGCCGACTGGTGCAGCGGAATCCAGTTGTATTGCAGGTTCTGGCGCGTGGTGAAGTGGCCGTAGTCGCGGTCGTACTCGCGGGCGATGCGGGCGAGCTGGCGCAGCTGGCGGCTGCTCAATTCGCCGTAGGGCACGGCCACGCGCAGCATGGGGGCGTGGCGCTGGATGTACCAGCCGTTCTGAAGGCGCAGGGGGCGGAATTCGTCGTCGCCAAGCTCGCCGCGCAGGTTGCGCTCGAGCTGGTCGCGGAACTGCGCGGCGCGGGCGCGCACGAACTGGCGGTCGAAGTCGGTGTACTTGTACATGTCAGTTAATCACTTTCAGTCCGGCGGTCACCAGCGACACGCACAGCAGTGCGCGCACCAGTTTGTCGGGCAGGGCGCGGGTGAGCTTGGCGCCGAACCAGATGCCCGGCAGGGAGCCGACCAGCAGGCTGGCCAGCAGGCCCCACTCGACGTGTCCGAGCGAGGCGTGGCCTATGCCGGCCACCAGCGTCAACGGAACGGCGTGGGCGATGTCGGTGCCGACCAGCCGTTGCGTGGGGACGCGAGGATACAGGAGCAGGATCAGCGTCGCGCCTATGGCGCCGGCGCCGATGGAGCTCAGCGACACCAGCACGCCCAGCAGCGCGCCGGCGGCCACGGTGAGCGTGGGCTTGACGGTTTCGGGCAGCCACTTCTCCAGCTTCAGGCCCACCTGCAGCCACACCTTGCGGTAGGCCACGGTCACGGCCGTGAGCAGCAGCGCGATGCCCAGCGAGAAGGTCAGCGTGCTGGCCCAGCCCTTGGTGATGCCGGTAAAGTGCATCAGCACGATGGTGGCGATGGCCGCCGGCACGCTGCCGGTGAGCAGCCGCAGCAGGATTTGCTTGTCCACGTGGCCCATGCGCCAGTGCGCGAGCGAGCCGCCGGACTTGGTGATGGCGGCAAACCACAGGTCCGTGCCGATGGCCACGGCCGGGTTGAGCTTGAACACGCCGATGAGCAATGGCGTCATGAGCGAGCCGCCGCCCACGCCCGTGAGGCCGACGATCAGCCCCACGCCCAGGCCGCCCAACACCGCCACCAAGTCCATCCGTGTTTCCCGCTATTTGTTTGGATTGCGCGAAGTCAATACCTCACGCTGGGTCGTGACTGTAAGTTGCACTCTTATATTCAAGAACTACAGAAAAGTTCTTTGCTTATGGTCTGCATAAGCTAAGAAGCTTTCCAAGCTTGAGGCGTGACCGAGTGGACAAGGCGTTTGGCGGGGGTTTTCTAGAATGGACGCCATGTCGAACCGCCCCTTACTGCGGCGCCGGAGCCTGCTTTCCGTGCTGCCGCTGCTGGTGCTGGCCGCGTGCCAGACCGTGCCGCCCACCGTCTCAACGACCGTTTCCACGCCCGTGGTGCCTGTGCCGGTGCCCGTCAAGCCGGTGGTGCCGCGCGACCCGCCACGCATCGGCCTGGCGCTGGGCGGCGGCGCGGCGCGGGGCTTTGCGCACATCGGCGTGATCCAGGTGCTGGAGGAGGCGGGCATTAAGCCCAGCCTGGTGGTCGGTACTTCGGCGGGCAGCCTGGTGGCGGCGCTCTACGCCAGCGGGCTCAACGGGAAACAGTTGGGCGATCTGGCGGTGGCGATGGACGAATCCGCCATCACCGACTGGGCCTACCCGGGCCGCGGCCTGCTGCGCGGCGAGGCGCTGGCGCGCTACGTGCGCGATCACACGGGCGCCAAGGCGATAGAGCAGATGAAGCTGCCGCTGGGCATCGTCGCCACCGACCTGGACAGCGGCGCGCCCATCCTGTTCCAGCGCGGCGACACGGCCACCGCCGTGCGCGCCTCCAGCGCCGTGCCGGCCGTGTTCCAGCCCGTGCGCATAGGCAACCGCGAGTACGTGGACGGCGGGCTGGTGTCGCCCGTGCCGGTGCGCTTTGCGCGGCAGATGGGGGCGGAGCTGGTGGTCGCCGTGGACATCACCAGCCCGCCGGAAGGCCAGCCCACGGGCGACGCCATGCGCATGCTGCTGCAGACCTTTTCCATCATGGGCCGCAGCATCAACAGCTTCGAATTGAAGGACGCCGACCTCGTGCTGCGTCCCCGGCTGGACGGCGTGAGCAGCGCCGACTTCACCGCCCGCAAGCGCGCCATCCAGGCCGGCCGCGACGCCGCGCTGGCCTTGCTGCCGCAACTCAAGCAGCGGGTGGCGATGGCGAGCCAGTGACTCGCCTTGGGGGCGTTTTCGGGGCGTGTTTGGGCGTTTTCAGCGCCCCCAAAAAGAAACGCCCGGCGGGCGCCGGGCGGAAGGTACCCTGAAACCACTTTCCCCAGGTACCGAGGAGACAACCTTTCGCGGCGGCATCGAAACCGCCTCGTCAGCCGCACTGGCGTGCGGCCGCGTATTCAAGGTTGACCAAGCGGTGGATGCTCAGGCGGCGCGCTTGGTGGCCTTGGCGGCCACGGTCTGCGTGGCCTTCACGGCGTTGGTGGTCATGGCCTGGAAGTTGGACTCGGCCACTTCGGCGGCTTGCTTGGCAGCCTTTTGCACGCTTTCGTAGGCGTTGCTGGCGGCGGCCACGGCGGACTTCACCAGGGCCACGGCGTTCTCGGAGCCGGCCGGGGCGTTCTTGACGGCGGTGTCCACGAAGGCGGTGACGTTCTTCTGCACGTCGGCCAGCTGGGCTTCCACGACCTTGCTCACTTCGGCGTTGGTGGCGGCGGCGATGTCATAGACCTGGCGGCCGTAGGCCACGGCCTTCTCGGTGGCGGGCTGCAGCAGGCCGGCTTGCAGGGACAGCAGCTCTTGCGCGTCCTTCACCGACAGGGCGGCCTTGGCGTTGTCAGCGGCTTCGGCCAGCGCGGCCTTGGTCACTTGCAGGTTCAGTTCGACAACTTTTTCCACGCCTTCGAAAGCCTTGGCAGCCAGACCGAAGGCGGTCTCGACGTTGGCCTTTTGCGTAGCGATCAGTTGTTCGGTGTTCAGCATTTGCGGTCTCCGGTTTCAGGGGTGAAGAGGCTTTGAAAGCTTTTGCTGCAGTGCAGCATGAGTGCAAGTATAGGGGCGCCGCACAGGGGTGCAAGCATTTTTTGCTGCACCGCAGCAAGGATCATGGCTTTTTCGCCACGCGGGGCTTGCCGGCCCCAGAGGTGGCAGGGCAGGCACGCTGGCCACAATGGCCGCATGCAAGCTTTCTATGCCGACCAGTTCGTCCTGCCCCTGCCTGAGGGGCACCGCTTCCCGATGGCCAAGTACGCGATGCTGCGCGAGCGCCTGCTCGGCGAGCCCGGCATCCGGCTGGCACCCGCTCCCGCCGCGAGCGACGGCGAGCTGGCCCTGGCCCACGAGCCGCGCTACGTGACGGCCGTGGCCGAGGGCTCGCTCGGCCCGGCCGAGCAGCGCGAGATCGGCTTTCCGTGGTCGCCGGCCATGGCCGAGCGGGCGCGGCGCTCGGTGGGCGCCACCATCGCCGCGGCGCGCGCCGCGCTGCGCGAGGGCGTGGCCGCCAACTTGGCCGGCGGCACCCACCACGCCTACGCGCACAAGGGCAGCGGCTACTGCGTGTTCAACGACGTGGCCGTCGCGGCGCGGCTCATGCAGGCCGAAACCTTCAGGCGCGAGCGCCGCCCGCTTCGCGTTGCCGTGATCGACCTCGACGTGCACCAGGGCAACGGCACGGCGGCCATCTTCCGCGGCGACGACTCGGTGTTCACGCTGTCCCTGCACGGCGCCCGCAATTTCCCCTTCCGCAAGGAAGCCAGCGACCTGGACGTGGAGCTGGAAGACGGCACCACCGACGAGCCTTATCTCGCCGCGCTGGAGCAGGCGCTGGAAGCGCTTTGGGCCCCCCACGGCCCACAAGCCCCCGGCCTGGCTTTTTATCTGGCCGGCGCCGACCCCCACGAGAACGACAGGCTGGGCCGCCTGAAACTCACGGCCGAAGGCATGGCCGAGCGCGACCGCCGCGTGCTGCAGGCCTGCCGCGAGCGCGGCGTGCCCGTGGCGCTGAGCATGGCCGGCGGCTACGGCAAGGACCTGGCGCGCATGGTGGACGTGCAGTTCCGAACCCTGCAACTGGCCCAGCAAAGCTGGGCGGCGTGGCAGCGGCAGGGCTGGTGGACGGGGCAGGGCTCCACGGCGGCCTGAGCGCGGCACGCCGCGCAAGGCCGCTGGGAGCGGTTGTCGGACGTCCCTAGAATCCCGCCTCCCCAGCCGACCTCGGCCGCTCCCGCGCAGGGCGCGGCCCAAAGCAGTTCCGGATGTCCATCTCCCTCGTCCCCACCGCCCGGCGGGCCGCCTGCGCCGCGTCCCTGTTCCTGCCGCTGCTGGCGCGCGCTTCTGAAATCGACGGCGCCGGCCTCTCCGCCTGGTGGGCGCTGCCCTTCGCGGGGATGCTGCTGTCCATCGCGCTGCTGCCGCTGCTCATCCCGCACGTGTGGCACCACCACTTCGGCAAGATCGCGCTGGGTTGGGCGCTGGCCTTCATCGCGCCCTTTGCCGCGGTGTTCGGCCTGGGCGCGGCGGGCGCCGCCTTCATGCACACGCTGCTGGGCGAATACCTGCCGTTCGTCATCCTGCTGACGGCGCTGTTCACCACCGCGGGCGGCATCTACGTGCGCGGCAACCTGCACGGCAGCCCGTCCACCAACTGCACGCTCATGGCCGTGGGGGCGGTGCTGGCCAGCGTGATGGGCACCACGGGCGCCTCCATGCTCATGGTCCGCCCGCTCATACGCGCCAACGACAACCGCAAGCACACGGCGCACGTGGTGGTGTTCTTCATCTTCATCGTCAGCAACGCCGGCGGCTCGCTCACGCCGCTGGGCGACCCGCCGCTGTTCCTCGGCTTCCTCCAAGGCGTCGAGTTCGGCTGGACGTTCAAGCACCTGCTGCCCGAGACGCTGTTCCTGGTGGGGGCGCTGCTGGCGATCTTTTTCGTGCTGGATGGCTGGTACTACCGCCGCGAAGGCGTGCTGCCGCAGGACCCGACGCCGGACACGCAAAAGCTCGGCCTGCTGGGCGGCATCAACCTCCTGCTGCTCGGCGCCGTGGTGGCGCTGGTGCTCATGAGCGGCCTGTGGAAGCCCGGCCTCGCCTGGGACGTGGCCGGCACCGAGGTGGAGTTGCAGTCGCTGGTGCGCGACCTGGGGCTGATCGCCGTCACCGTGCTCTCCATGGTGCTCACTCCCGCCACGGCGCGCCTGGCGAACCAGTTCTCCTGGGCGCCCATGCAGGAAGTCGCCAAGCTCTTCGCGGCGATCTTTTTGACCATGCTGCCCGTGCTGGCCATGCTCAAGGCCGGGGCGGCGGGGCCGTTCTCGGCGGTGGTGAATGCCGTGACCGGCCCGGACGGGCAGCCGCTGCCCTGGGCCTACTTCTGGTTCAGCGGGCTGCTCAGCAGCTTCCTGGACAACGCGCCCACTTATTTGGTGTTCTTCAACCTGGCCGGCGGCGACCCGCAGGTGCTCATGACCGTGCTGGCGCCCACGCTGGCGGCCGTCTCGGCCGGCTCGGTCTACATGGGCGCCAACAGCTACATCGGCAACGCGCCCAACTTCATGGTCAAGGCCATCGCCGAGGACCGCGGTATCCGCATGCCCAGCTTCTTCGGCTACATGCTGTGGTCCAGCGCCGTGCTGCTGCCGCTGTTCGCGGTGATGACTTTCATCTGGTTCCGCTGAAGCCCCCCCAGGAACCCCAGGCTTCCAACCCCTCAAGGAGACAAGCACATGGCCGACAAACCCGCCGTGCTGGTGGCGCGCAAGGTCTTCCCCGAAGTCATCGAGCGCCTGGCGCAGCACTTCGACGTGGAGGACAACCCCGAGGACCACATCCACACCCCCGCGGAGCTGGCGCAGCGGCTGCAGGGCAAGGTGGGCGCCTTCATCACGCTGAGCGAGCGCATAGACGCCGCGCTGCTGGACGCGCAGCCGCAACTGCGCGCCGTGTGCAACATGGCCGTGGGCTACAACAACATCGACGTGGCCGCCTGCACCGCGCGCGGCGTGCTGGTGAGCAACACGCCGGACGTGCTCACGGAGACCACGGCCGACTTCGGCTTCGCGCTGATGATGGCCACGGCGCGGCGCATCACCGAGTCCGAGCGCTTTCTTCGCGAAGGCCGCTGGGACCGCTGGGCCTACGACATGTTTGCCGGCACCGACGTGCACGGCGCCACGCTGGGCATCCTGGGCATGGGCCGCATCGGCCAGGGCATCGCGCGGCGCGGGGCGCTGGGCTTCGGCATGAAGGTGGCTTACCACAACCGCAGCCGGCTGCCGGCCGACCAGGAAGGGCCGATCAACGCCCGCTGGGTGGACAAGGAAACGCTGCTGCGCGAGTCGGACCACCTCGTGGTCGTGGTGCCGTACTCGGCAGCGACGCACCACGCCATCGGCGCGGCGGAGCTGGCGCAAATGAAGCCCACCGCGACGCTGACCAACATCGCCCGCGGCGGCGTGGTGGATGACGCGGCGCTGGCGCAGGCGCTGGCCGAGGGCCGCATCGCCGCCGCGGGCCTGGACGTGTTCGAGGGCGAGCCCCAGGTGCACCCCGAGCTGCTGGCGCGGCGCAACGTGGTGCTCACGCCCCACATCGCCAGTGCCAGCGTCGCCACGCGGCGCGCCATGGCGGACCTGGCGGCCGACAACCTGATCGCCGCGCTCACGGGCGGCACGCCGCCGACGGCGGTGAATCCGCAGGTGTTGGGCGCCTGAAGGCGCGCGCAGGCGTCCCGGCAGGCCCCGTGAACCGCCCGGGAGGGTGCTGGGGCACCGCCGTTTTCGCCCGCCGCCCATGCGTAATCGCCACAAGCCCAGGGTAAGTGCCGCTTCCTAGACTCGCGTGCTTGATGCAACGAGGTCTGGACATGGGGCTGGGGATACAGCCGATACGGCGCCGGCTGCTGCTGGCCGGTTTGACTGCGGCGGCGCTGGCGCCGGTGGCGGCGCGGGCGCAGGGCAATGGCGGGACGGCGCGTCCCATCCGCCTGGTGGTGAGCGCCACCAGCGGCGGCGACGTGCTGGCGCGCCAGCTGGCCGTGCAGCTCGGCCAGCAGTTGGGCGTGCCGGTGGTGGTGGAGCCGCGCGCGGGCGTGGTGGGCACGGAGTCGGTGGCACGCGCCGCGCCGGACGGCCACACGCTGCTGCTGGCCCACACGGGCACGCTGGCGCTGCAGGCGGCCGCCGCCGGGCGTCCGGCCACGGCCAAGGGGGGCGACTTCGTGGCCCTGGGCGCCGTCGCCAGCCTGCCGCTGGTGCTGCTGGTGCCCGCGGCCAGCCCCATGCACAGCGTGGCGGACCTGCTGCTGCATGCCCGCTTCGGCTCGCAGCGCCTGGCCTACGCTTCCACGGGCACGGCCAGCGTGGGCCACCTGGCGGGCGAGCTGCTGCAGGAGAGCGCCGGCATGAAGCTGCAGCACGTGCCCTACAAGGGGCAGGCGCAGGCGCTCACGGAACTGCTGTCGGCCCAAGTGGACTTGATGTTCAGCCCCTTGCCCGCGGCGCTGCCGCAAATAGAAGGCGGCAAGCTGCGCGCCCTGGCCGTGACGGGTGCGCGCCGCAGCGCGGTGCTGTCCTCCGTGCCCACCCTGGCCGAAGCCGGCGTGAAGGGCTACGACTGCGCGCCCATGTTCAGCGTGCTGGCCCCCCGCGCCACGCCGGCCGACGTCGCCGCGCCCCTGTCGGCCGCGCTGGCCAAGGTGATGGACAGCGCCCCGCTGCGCGACGCGCTGCGCCAGGAAGGCGCCGAAGCCGCACCTGCGTCAGGCGACGTGAATGTGCAGTTGCAGGCGGAGAGTGAGAAGTGGGGGAAGCTGTTGGCGAAGGCGGGGGTGCGGCCGGAGTGAATCACGGCCGAGTGGCCCGCACGGCCCCGCCCGGTATTTCAACCCGCCCGCGCCGCGAGTTTTGAAACCGTCACCGGTGCAATGACCTGGTGCGCCGGTTTGACGAAAACATGTAAACCCGCCCCATGGCATTGTGGACGTGGACCACGGTGGACACATAAACCACCGTCTGTCCCGCCAAGTTTTGCCTGGCGACCGAGACTTTGACGTCCAGGTGTTTATCTGTTTCGCCAAGAACGACTTCGTTCTCATGCACACCAAGCAATTTGAAAATACCGGCCTGGTCGCCAAGTTTGTAGGCGTGGGCGGGCTTGCTCCGGTCGATGCCGCTGAGCTTGCCGACGCTTTTCAATCCCAATTGCGCCACGATTTTGTTGCGCAAGTTCATCAGGAAATCAATCCATCCCGGCGTGCGAGACACCAGGTCCAGATAAAGCTCCAGCGGCGTTCTGGCATCCGGCGGTAGTTGGACGGCGTAGCAGTCGTGGAAATAGGTGGAGGGCAGGGAAGCGTAAAGGGCGCTGAAGGCCGGGGGATTGGTGGCTTGTGGTTTCATAGTGAGTATTTGGTGTAAAAAGCATGATTGGTGCAGTCGAGAAAAATTCACTCGAACCGCTTTCGATTTAAGTCAAATAAACTGCAGTATGAAGTCAGGATATCCCGGAGCATCCCGTGTAGACGTGTTTTGGCAGCCGGGTTAAGGCAAGCACGACAGGAATTTCAATGACAGGCAATTGTTCCAGCGGGCCTAAGTATGAATAACCTACCATCACTGAATCATCGAGAGCGTAAACATGAAGCCGCCCGCCGGGTGCCGAATAGCCCGGTCCTTGAACCAAGAAGTAATTCTCGGATGGGTTCTTGGACAGCGTAACCATGGTCAAGTTTTCAGCTAAAGCAGCCGGTATTTGCAGGCTCCGTTTCCAGCAATGCCACCACCGTTGCCACCCTGTCTGAATGCCATTTGCGGGCTAAGTTATCAAGTGGTCGAATCGACGTTCCCTGCCTTTTGCATCCACTTGGCCCTTTCCGTCAGGCGGCGCTGCCAGTCCGCAGCCAAGCCGGGAGCCGCTGCGAGGGCGATCAATTCGTCAAGGGCAGGGCGATGCGACAACTGAATTTTCCAGAAATCATCAATTGAAAAGCTGCCGGGCTGGCGTTCCAGCAATTCGATTTTGTCTCCGGCGGACATAAAGCCGGGTTCCAGAATTCTGTAGTACCAGCCGGTAATATGCTCTTTGGCGACGAACATGGACATGCGCTCGACGCCGAAGCGATGGTCGATTTTCCAGCAGGGGCTGCGGGGTTGAGAGACCTGGGCCACGACGCTGCCGATGCGGAAAATATCGCCGATGTGGACGTTTTTCTCAGTCAAGCCATGGGTTGAAATATTCTCACCTATGCTGCCTAGGAAAAAATCCTTAGCGATGTCCGGATACTGGGCAGCGAAGCGCTGGTAATTTTCTGAGGCGTAATGGTGAACCGCCTTTTCAGGCCCGCCATGGACTCTTTTATCGGCGTGTTCGTCACCCGTGATGCCGTTGAGGGTAACGGCGGCTTGGGAAAGAATTTGCTTCTTGAAAATGCCGCTTCGGTGCCCTTCCGGGCCAAGTATGCCTGTGCCGCCGGCAAACAGGGAATCAACAGTGGAGGAGAGGGCGGGTGTCATGGTTGAAGTTGTGATTGCGCTTGAACGGTATGGCGGCAGTGTAAACGGGCAAGCCTGCGTCAAGCGTGGCATGCTGAGTTGGATGTACATCAAGAAAATGTGTCCAGCACCGAACCAAAACACAGCAGAGCTGCGGCCATCATCAAGGCTGGTCTGAGCAGGCTGCGCTTTTTTGGCGTGGGCCGGATTCCTTCAGGAAGGTCCGGCTTCCATATTGTTCAAGGGTAAAGTGCTCAATGATATTGACGAAATTCAGCCTGATGGGGGCTGGAAACGCGATTAAAGGGATTGAGCCTCAAAGTCATAAAAAAGCCGGCTTTTCGGCCGGCTTTCATCGATCGAAGAAAGTGGAGGTATTACCCCGCCATCCCCTGATGCCTCAACAACGCGTCAATCTGCGGCTCCCGCCCCCGGAACGCCTTGAAGCTCTCCATGGCCGGCCGGCTCCCGCCAGCCTCCAGAATTTCCCGCCGCAAGCGCCGCCCCGTTTCCGTATCGAAAACCCCGGCCTCCTCAAACGCACTCCAGGCGTCGGCGCTCAATACTTCAGCCCACTTGTAGCTGTAATACCCCGCCGAATATCCACCGGCGAAGATGTGCGAGAAGGCGTGCTGGAAGCGGTTGAAGGCGGGCGGAATCAGCACGGCGACTTCCTCGCGCACTTCGTCCAGCACCTTCTGAATGCGCCCTGGTGCGTCGGCCTCGGAGTGGATGCGCATGTCGAACAGCGCGAATTCCACCTGCCGCAGCGTCGCCATGCCGCTCTGGAAATTCTTGGCGGCCATCATCTTGTCGAACAGGGCGCGGGGCAGGGGCTCGCCCGTGTCCACGTGCGCGGTCAGGCGCTGCACCACTTCCCATTCCCAGGCGAAGTTCTCCATGAACTGGCTGGGCAGCTCCACCGCGTCCCACTCCACGCCGGAGATGCCGGAGACACCCAGGTCCGCCACCTGCGTCAGCATGTGGTGCAGGCCGTGGCCGAATTCGTGGAAGAGGGTGTTGACGTCGTCGTGCGTCAGCAGCGCGGGCTTGTCGCCCACCGGCGGCGCGAAGTTGCACACCAGGTGCGCCACGGGCGTCTGCAAACCACCCTCGGGGCGCTGCCAGCGGCCGCGCACGTCGTCCATCCAGGCGCCGGGGCGCTTGCCCTGGCGCGCATACGGGTCCAGGTAGAACTGGGCGATCAGCTCGCCGCCGCGTTCCACGCGGAAGAAGCGCACGTCGGGGTTCCACAGCGGTGCGGTGTCGGGGCGGATGGCCACCTCGAACAGCGTCTCGATGATGCGGAACAGGCCCTCCAGCACCTTGGGCTCGGTGAAGTACTGCTTCACCTCCTGGTCGCTGAAGGCGTAACGGGCTTCCTTGAGCTTCTCGCTGGCGAAGGCGACGTCCCAGGCCTGCAGGTCGGCCAGGCCCAGCTCCTTGGCGGCGAAGTCGCGCAGCTCCTGCAAATCCTTCTCGGCGAAGGGGCGGGCGCGGCGGGCGAGGTCGCGCAGGAAATCGACCACCTGCTGCGGGCTGTCGGCCATCTTGGGCACCAGGGACAGCTCCGCGAAGCTCTTGTAGCCCAGCAGCTCGGCCTCTTCCTGGCGCAGTTGCAGGATTTCCGTCATCAGCGCGCTGTTGTCGCGCTCGGCATCGCCCAGCTCGCTCGCGCGCGTGGCGTAGGCCGTGTAGAGCTGGCGGCGCGTCTCGCGGTGGGTGCCGTACTGCATCACCGGGAAGTAGCTCGGGAAGTGCAGCGTGATCTTGTAGCCGTCCTTGCCCTCGGCCTGCGCGGCGGCGCGGGCGGCGGCCTTGCTGTCCGCGGGCACGCCGGCGAGCTGTTCCTCCGTGGCGTAGAGGGCGAACTTGTCGGTGGCGTCCAGCACGTGCTCGCTGTACTTCTGCGACAGCTCGGCGGCGCGCTCCTGGATCTGCGCAAAGCGCTCCTTGGCCGCGCCCTGCAGCTCGGCGCCGGAGAGCACGAAGTCGCGCATGGCGTTGGAGAGGGCCTTGCGCCGCGCCGGGTTGAGCTTCTCGGCGGCGGGGCTGGCGGCGATGGCCTTGTACTTGGCGTACAGGCGCTCGTCCGCGCCCAGGCGCGTATAGAACTCCGTGACCTTGGGCAGGTTCTCGTTGTAGGCCGCGCGCAACTCCGGCGTGTCGGCCACGTGGTTCAGGTGGCCCACCGCGCCCCAGGAGCGGCCCAGGCGTTCGGTGGCCACGTCCAGCACGGCCGACATCGCGTCGTAGTCGGCCGCCACGTCCGGCCCCACCGCGCGCTCCAGCGCGGTGCCAGCCTGCGCCAGCAGCTCATCGACCGCCGGGCTCACGTGCTCGGGGCGTATGCGGTCGAAGGCCGGCAGCTCGGAGGAAGGGGTGTCGAGAAGCGGGTTGGTCATGGGCAGGTCAGGCGGTCTGTGAAACCGCTCAGGTGGTGGCGAAGGGGGTCAACACAACCCATCCAGGCCCAACGCGAACCGCCCGCCACGCGGGCCCAACCTGCTGCTCTCGACTGAAGTGCGGCGGATCAGGCTGCCGCGGCGGCGGCCACGCGCTCGGCGGCCTCGACGGTGTTGACCAGCAGCATTGTGATCGTCATCGGACCCACCCCACCCGGCACCGGGGTGATGGCGGAGGCGACTTCGCGCACGCCTTCGAAATCCACGTCGCCGCAGAGCTTGCCCTCGTCATTGCGGTTCATGCCCACGTCGATGACGACGGCGCCGGGCTTGACCATGTCGGCCGTCAGCACGTTGCGCTTGCCCACGGCGGCCACCACGATGTCGGCCTGCCGCGTGTGGTAGGCCAGGTCCGGCGTGCCGCTGTGGCACACGGTCACCGTGGCGTTGGCCTGCAGCAGCAGCATGGCCATGGGCTTGCCCACGATGTTGCTGCGGCCGATCACGACGGCGTGCTTGCCGCGCGGGTTGCAGCCGATGGCCTGCAGCATCTTCATGCAG
Organism: Azohydromonas lata; assembly: GCF_034427735.1. NCBI lineage: Bacteria > Pseudomonadati > Pseudomonadota > Betaproteobacteria > Burkholderiales > Sphaerotilaceae > Azohydromonas > Azohydromonas lata. The sequence goes on along the minus strand of NZ_JAXOJX010000062.1, from coordinate 6,893 downwards.
CCGTAGGGCGTGCAGGGCTTGAAGCCTTCCTGGCCCACCATCAGCGCGCCGGCGCTGGCCACGTGAAAGCCGTCCACGTCCTTCACCGGGGAGATGGTCTCGATGACCTTGTGCGCGTCGATGTGCGCGGGCAGCGGGAGCTGCACCAGGATGCCATGGATGGATGCGTCCTCATTCAAGGCGCGCACGCGGGCCAGCAGCTCCTGCTCGGTCATGCTGGCCGGGTACTGCTCCAGCACCGAGTGCAGCCCGGTGTCGTGGCAGGCCTTGACCTTGTTGCGCACGTAGACCTGCGAGGCCGGGTTGTCGCCCACCAGGATGACGGCCAGCCCCGGCGTGTGGCCGGCAGCGCTCAGCGCGGCGGCGCGCTGGGCCAGCTCGGTGCGGATCTGGCGGGAGAGGGCGACGCCGTCGATCAGCTGCGCGGTCATGGTGGGGAACTCCTGAAAAACGTGGTGAAGAAAGCAAAAAGGGCCGCTCAGCGCGGCCCCTGGGGATGTGGCGGCGCTTAGGCCGTCTTGCTGTGCGCGGCGCCGGCGCCCAGCGCGATCTTGAGCAGGTCGGCCACCGTGTTGGCGTTGAGCTTTTCCATGATGTTGGCGCGGTGCGCCTCCACCGTCTTGATGCTGATGCCCAGGTCGTCGGCGATCTGCTTGTTCAGCCGCCCGGCCACGATGCGCTCCAGCACCTGGCTCTCGCGCGTGGTCAGGCGCGACAGCAGCGCGTCGCGGCTGGCCTGCTCCTGGTGCTGGCTGAAGGTGCTGCGCGCCTGGTCGAGCATGCGCTCCACCAGCGACAGCAGCTCCTCTTCCTTGAAGGGCTTCTCGATGAAGTCCATCGCGCCCTTCTTCATGGTCGTCACGGCCATGGGCACGTCGCCGTGGCCGGTGACGAAGACCACGGGCAGCGGGCTGCGGCGCTCCAGCAGCCGGTCCTGCAACTCCAGGCCGCTCATGCCTTCCATGCGGATGTCGGCGATCAGGCAGGCCACTTCACGCGGGTCGAAGCGGGAGAGGAACGATTCCGCCGAGTCGAAGCACTTGACGCGGTAGTCCTTGCCCTCCAACAGCCACTGCAGCGAATCGCGCACCGCTTCGTCATCGTCCACGACGTACACGGTGCCTTTCTTGGGGATCAGGCTCATGGGCTGGTTGTCTCGGTCGTTGAGTTGGAATCAGCAGCGGGAGCCGCCGGCTCGATGCGGGCGCCCGGCTCCACCGGCAAGGTGAACGAAAAACGGCATCCCACGACTGCAGGCCCATTGTAAATGTTCTCCGCGCGCATCCGGCCGCGGTGCGACTCGATGATGGAGCGGCACAAGGACAGGCCGATGCCCAGCCCTTCGGCCTTGGTCGAGAAGAAGGCTTCGAACAGGCGCTTGAGCACTTCCTCCTTCATGCCCGGGCCCTTGTCGGTGACGCTGAACTCGATCACGCCGCCTTCCTCGGCCGTGTGCTTGGGCACCACGCGCAGCTCGATGTGGCGGCGCGCCGGCGCCAGCTTGGCCATGTCTATGGCCTCGGCGGCGTTCTTGAGCAGGTTGAGCACGACCTGCTCAATGAGGATGGGGTCCACCATCAGCGTGGGCAGCCGCTGCGCGACGTAGGTGTGTATCTGCACGTGGCGCCGGCGCAGCTCGATGCCGGCGAGGTCCACGGCGTCCTCCACGATGGCGCGGGCCTGCGCGGCCTGGCGCTGGGGCTCGCTCTTTTTCACGAAGGCGCGGATGCGGTGGATGATCTGCCCGGCGCGCTCGGCCTGGCGGGCGGTCTTCCTGAGCGCCGCGATCAGGTCCTCCTTGGCGATGGCGTCGGCCTCCACGCGCGAGACCATGCCGCTGCAGTAGTTGGCGATGGCCGTGAGCGGCTGGTTGAGCTCGTGCGCCACGGAGCTGGCCATCTCGCCCATGGTCACCAGGCGGCTGGTGACCTGCGCCTTCTCGGCCTGCAGCCGCTGCTGCTCCTCGGCCTGGTGGCGGGCGGTGATGTCGGTGGCGATGAGCATCTGCGCCAGGCGGCCGTCGGTCCACTGCAGGTAGCGCGAGCGCACGTCGAACCACTTCTGCAGCGACTCGATGTAGACCTCGCGCGGGTCGGAGCCGGCCTGCGTGAGCTCCTGCACGGGCAGGCCGCCGAAGGTGTCCACCACGTCCTCCACCGCACCTGGCTGCGGCGGCGAGCCCGCCAGCAGCGCGTGGCCGCGGGCGTCGGCGCCGAACCACAGGCGGTAGGAGCGGTTGGCGAAGAGCAGCTCGGCCTGCTCCACGGAGAGCACGGAGACGGCCGCGTCCAGCCCTTCCAGCACGGTGGTGAAGCGCTCGTGCGAGGCGGAGAGCTGGTCGCGGATGCGCTTGGCCTCGGTGATGTTGGTCATCGAGGTCATCCAGCCCGTCTGCTGGCCCTTGGGGTCGATCAGCGGGGAGACGTACATGCGCGCGTCGAACATCTGCCCGTCCTTGCGCATGACCTTCACTTCCACGCCGCCGGCAGGGCTGCGGCCCTGCAATTCCTGCCGCAGCAGCCGGGCGTTTTCGTCCAGCCTGTCGGGCGGCCAGTGCGGGTAGGGCGGGCGCCGGTCGATGAGCTCGGTTTCGGAGAAGCCGGTCATGGCGCAGAAGGCCGGGTTGACGTAGGTGATGCGCCCCTGCAGGTCCATGGCCCGCATGCCGGTGAGCATGGAGTTCTCCATGGCGCGGCGGAAATTGGTCTCCTGGATGAGGGCGTTCTGTATCTGCGTGCGCCGGCGCATGTGGCGCCAGGCGCCCAGCAGCATCCAGACGGTGAGCACGGACAGGGCCACCACCATCCAGAACAGCGTGTTGCTGATCAGGCCTATGGAGGTGCGCCAGCCCTGGCCGCGCAGCACCAGGCCCGTGCCCGCGGGCGTGAGCGGCACGTCGTGGACGATGGCCGCGCGCTTGGCGCTGCCGCTGCCGCCGGTGGTGGCCGGGCCGCCGCCGTTGCCCGCGAGCTCGTTGCCGGCCTCGTCGAGCACGGAGATGGCGTGGCGGCGCGTGACCTCGGCGGGCACCAGCAGCCGCTCCAGCGCCTGCACCGAGTACTCGGCCACGAGGGCGCCGACGAAGCCGTTGCGGTCTATGAGCGGCACGTAGACCTGGAACACCGGCACGCCGGCGGTGTTGCCGAACGCGCGCGAGTACACCGGCGCCTGCAGGTCGCGCGCGGTGCTGAAGGCCCTCTCGGGCTCGCTGCGGCGGCCTTCCATGGGCAGCGAGGGGTCGTCGCCGCCGTGGCGCACGGCGGTGTCCATCCCCGGCGACTGCCACTGGCCCTGCAATTGCCGGCGCGGCGTGAGCCACAGCAGTTGCGTCAATTCCGGGCGCTCGGCGGCAAAGCTGCGCGCCTGGCCTTCGAAGCCGCGGCTGTCCACGGTGCGCGTGGCCAGCTCGCGGGCAAGGCGCAGCAGTTGCTCCTGGCTGTCGATGAGCCTGAGCTGTATCTGCTGCTGCGCGATCTCGGTGTCGCGCTTGAGGGAGTCGGTCTCGCGCTCTATCTCTTCGTTGCGCAGGTACCAGAAGGCCGAGATGATGGCCGCGAGAAAAAGCAGCACGGACACCAGCGGGCCGACGGTGACGAAGCGGTCCTGGCGTGCAGGCGACTGGCTTCGCCACCAGTGGCCAAACAGGCGCCGGCGCACGGCCGGCGCGGGCCTGGGAGGAGAGAGCGGGGCAGACATCGGCCGAATTATCAAGGCCCTGGAGAGGGGTCCACCACGCTGTTTCATGGCGCAGCGCAGCATTGATTCCGCATTATGAAAATGCAACGCACTATTTGAAAAATAAAAGCCTTGTGCGACACTTCGCCACCCTTCAGCCAGACACCCCTAAAGAGGAGACCCCCATGTCGGCATTGCCTGAAAAGTTCGCCGGTGCAGCGGCGGCCAATGACCAGGACCCGCAGGAAACGCGCGAGTGGCTGGACGCCCTGTCCGCCGTGATCGAAAGCGAAGGCCGCGACCGCGGCCACTTCCTGCTGGAGCAGTTGCTGGAGCACGCGCGCCAGAACAGCATCGACATGCCCTTCTCGGCAACGACGGGCTACGTCAACACCATCGAGCCGCAGGAAGAAGAGCGCTGCCCGGGCAATCTCGAGATCGAGGAGCGCCTGCGCGCCTACATGCGCTGGAACGCCATGGCCATGGTCGTGCGCGCCAACCGCCACAACCCCGCCGACGGCGGCGACCTGGGCGGCCACATCTCCAGCTTCGCCTCGCTGGCGACCATGCTGGGTGCGGGCTTCAACCACTTCTGGCATGCCGCCACGCCCGAGCACGGCGGCGACCTGCTCTACATCCAGGGCCACTCGGCGCCCGGCATCTACGCCCGCGCCTACCTGGAAGGCCGCATCACCGAAGAGCAACTGCTGAACTTCCGCCAGGAAGTGGACGGGCAGGGCCTCTCCAGCTATCCGCACCCCAAGCTGATGCCGGAGTTCTGGCAGTTCCCCACGGTGTCCATGGGCCTGGGCCCCTTGATGGCCATCTACCAGGCGCGCTTCCTGAAGTACCTGCACGCCCGCGGCATCGCCGACACCTCCAAGCGCAAGGTCTGGGTGTTCCTGGGCGACGGCGAGATGGACGAGCCCGAGAGCCTGGGCGCCATCGGCCTGGCGGCCCGCGAGAAGCTGGACAACCTCATCTTCGTCGTCAACTGCAACTTGCAGCGCCTGGATGGCCCGGTGCGCGGCAACGGCAAGATCGTGCAGGAGCTCGAAGGCGAGTTCCGCGGCGCGGGCTGGAACGTGATCAAGCTGCTGTGGGGCGGCTACTGGGACCCGCTGCTGGCGCGCGACAAGGAAGGCATCCTCAAGAAGGTCATGATGGACACCCTGGACGGTGACTATCAGGCCATGAAGGCCAACGACGGCGCGTTCGTGCGCAAGAACTTCTTCGGCCGCCATCCCAAGCTGCTGGAGATGGTGTCCAAGATGAGCGACGAGGACATCTGGCGCCTGCAGCGCGGCGGCCACGACCCGCAAAAGGTGTTCGCCGCCTACCACCGCGCCGTCAACACGACGGGCCAGCCCACCGTGCTGCTGATCAAGACCGTCAAGGGCTACGGCATGGGCAAGATCGGCGAGGGCAAGAACACCGCGCACCAGACGAAGAAGATGGCCGAGGACGACATCCGGGCCATGCGCGACCGCTTCAACATCCCCATCCCCGACGACAAGCTGGCGGACGTGCCGTTCTACAAGCCCTCCGACGACATGCCGGAGATGAAGTACCTGCACGAGCGCCGCAAGGCCCTGGGCGGCTACCTGCCCGCACGCCGTCCCAAGGCCGAGGAATCGCTCACCGTGCCGCCGCTGGAGACCTTCAAGGCGGTGCTGGAGCCCACGGCCGAAGGCCGCGAGATCAGCACCACGCAGGCCTACGTGCGCTTCCTGACGCAACTGCTGCGCGACAAGGAAGTCGGCCCGCGCGCCGTGCCCATCCTGGTGGACGAGGCCCGCACCTTCGGCATGGAAGGCCTGTTCCGCCAGATCGGCATCTACAACCCCGCTGGCCAGCTGTACACCCCGGTCGATAAGGACCAGGTCATGTACTACAAGGAGGACAAGGGCGGCCAGATCCTGCAGGAAGGCATCAACGAGGCCGGCGGCATGGCCTCCTGGATCGCCGCGGCCACCTCGTATGCGACGAACAACCGCATCATGGTGCCGTTCTTCGTGTACTACTCGATGTTTGGTTTCCAGCGCATCGGCGACCTGGCCTGGGCGGCCGGCGACATGCAGGCGCGCGGCTTCCTGCTGGGCGGCACCTCCGGGCGCACCACGCTCAACGGCGAGGGCCTGCAGCACGAGGACGGCCACAGCCACATCCTGGCCGGCACCATCCCCAACTGCGTGAGCTACGACCCGACCTTCGCGCACGAAGTGGGCGTGATCCTGCACCACGGCCTGAAGCGCATGGTGGAGAAGCAGGACAACGTCTTCTACTACATCACGCTGCTCAACGAGAACTACCCCATGCCCGGCCTGAAGGCGGGCACGGAGGAGCAGATCATCAAGGGCATGTACCTGCTGGAAGAGGCGCCTGCCGAAGCCAAGGTCACCGTGAACCTGCTGGGCAGCGGCACCATCCTGCGCGAGTCCATGGAAGCCAAGAAGCTGCTGGAAGCCGATTGGGGCGTGGGCGCCAACGTGTGGAGCTGCCCGAGCTTCAACGAGCTGGCGCGCGACGGCCAGGACGCCGAGCGCTTCAACCTGCTGCACCCGACCGAGACGCCGCGCGTGGCCTACGTCACCGAGCAGCTCGGCGCGCACGCCGGCCCCGTGGTGGCCTCCACCGACTACATGAAGAACTACGCGGAGCAGATCCGCGCCTTCATCCCCAAGGGCCGCAGCTACAAGGTGCTGGGCACGGATGGTTTCGGCCGCAGCGACTTCCGCTTCAAGCTGCGCGAGCACTTCGAGGTGAACCGCCACTACGTGGTCGTGGCCGCGCTCAAGGCCCTGGCCGACGAGGGCGTGCTGCCGGCGCGCACCGTGGCTGACGCCATCGCCAAGTACGGCATCAAGGCCGACAAGATCAACCCGCTGTACGCCTGACCCGGGCGCGCCTCACAACAAAAACGGAGATATTCGCCATGGCATTGGTGGATGTGATGGTCCCGGATATCGGTGACTTCAAGGAAGTTGCCGTCATCGAAGTGCTGGTCAAGCCCGGCGACACGGTCAAGGCCGAGCAGAGCCTGATCACGGTGGAGAGCGACAAGGCCTCCATGGAGATTCCCTCGTCGCATGCCGGCGTGGTGAAGGAGCTGCTGATCAAGATCGGCGACAAGGTGAGCGAAGGCTCGCTGGTGCTGCGCGTGGAGACGGCCGGCGAGGCCGCCGCCCCGGCGCCGGCCGCCGCCTGTCTCTTATACA
>NZ_JAXOJX010000061.1:0-39492 GCF_034427735.1 Azohydromonas lata | reverse complement strand
GCCGGCACCAAGGTCAACGTCGGCAGCCAGAGCTACACGTTCAGCCAGGCGATCGCCGCCAACACCGTGGCGTTCAGCCTCAAGGGCTTCTCGGCGGACATCGCCAACTTCGTGACGCTGTCGGGTGACCTCGGCTTTGCCAAGCAAGGCAGCACTTTGGTCGCCGTGGGCTCCAAGGTCAGCGCAGCGTTGACCGCAGGATCGGTCGCTTCACTCTCGCTCAAGGACGCCAACTTTGGTCTGCGCGCTGCCGGAGCCGGCGCCACCGTGTTCGAGCTTTCCGGTGGCACGCTGGCAGCCAACATCGGCAGCTTGGCTGAGGTCAAAGCCAACTCCGCGCTCGTGCAGTACACGGGTTCGGCCGGCGCCGTTGCAGCAGGCGACAAGCTGTCTGTCGGCAGCCTCAACTACACCTTCGGCCAAGCCATCGGGGCCAACACGGCAACCTTTGCCGTCAGCGGCTTCAGTGCCAACGTGGCGAATTTCGTCACCATCAGCGGTGACGTTGGCATCCGCAAGACCACCCAGAAGGTCACACTCGCCAAGACGGGCGGCGCAGCCACCGGTGAGCAGGTGGACGTGGACGTGCTCAGCCTCGGCGGCCACAACCTCACGGCATTCGCAGGGCTCAATGCCAGCAGCGCCGACCGGCTCGGCCTGGAAATGAGCGGTGTCGATTTCGGCTTGGCCCTGTTGTCCGAGAAGGGCGGCAGCGCACGCAAGTGGACGACGCTGCAAGCGACTGCCGCCAAGGTGGGCTTCGTTGGTCTGGGCAATGACCTGACCATCGCCGCCAGCGGCGTGAACGTGGCGGTCAACCAAGCCGACGGTGCAGCCACCACCGTCGTCGATTACGCCACCGGCGCCACGTCGCTGAACGTGATCACGGGCGCGGCTTCCTCCATGAAGCTGAGCCTGGAGGGGACCAAGGGCGAGTTGCTGCAGGCCAGCGGCACGCTGACCGTGGACGTCTTCGGCTTCGTGCATGTCAGCGGCAACCTGGCGGTCAGCAAGAGCGACCAGACCGTGACGCTGGCCAAGAAGGCGGGTGCCGCCAGCGCCGAGCAGGTGCAGGTCAGCGCACTGACCATTGGCGGCTCCAACCTGGACGTGTTCGCAGGCGTCAACGGCGGTACGAACGACGCCGTGGGCCTCAAGCTGGAGCACATCGATTTCGGCTTGGCACTGCTCAGCGCCAAGAGCGACGCCAGCCGCAAATGGACCGCCCTGAGCGCCAGCGCCTCCAGCGTGGGATTCGTCGGCCTGTCCGACCTGGTGCCCACGGTCCGCAACATCAGCGTTGAGGTCAACCAGGCCAGTCGCGCAGGCGACCAGGTGGTCGACTTCGCAGCCAAGAACTTCTCGATTGCCACCGGCAGCGGCAGCTCGACCGTGCTCAAGATCGCCGGCTCTGCCGGCGAGCTGGTGCGCGCCGAAGGCGACGTCACGCTCAAATTCTTCGACTTTGCCTACGTCAGCGGACGCATAGGCTTTGAGAAGTACACCCCGGCCAACCCGCTGACGGTCAAGACTTCGACCGGCGTCAGCACGGCGGTGAACGCAGGCTCGGTGCTGGCCATCACGGGCGCCAACATCACGGCCTTCGTCGGCTATGCCGACGGCGGCTTCGACACCACGAAGACGCTGGATCAACAAGCTTCCAATCTCTACGGCTTTGGCGTCAGCGGCGGCAGCTTCGGCGTCGTTGTGGCCCGCGCCGGGGGACAGTCCTATACCGCCGTCAAGGCCAACCTTGCCAAGGCCGCCATCTACGGCTTCGATCCCAGCGTCTTCGAGCTGTCCGCTCAAGACCTGAGCCTGGAGATCAACTCTGCCGCCGCCAACGGCAGCACGGTGGACTTCAAGACGTCCTTCAACGGCGGCCTCACGCTGGGCTCCACGGGTGCCGTGACGCTGGACTTCGCCGGTGGCCGACGCATGGGCGTCTATGCCCAGCGCGCCACGCTGGCGATCTCGAAGTTCATGTACTTCAGCGGCTCCATCGGCTTCGAGAAGTTCGACGATGCGGGCACCGCGCTCAAGGCGGGTGCCACGCTGCCGACGGCGGTCGTGGGCGCCAAGGGCTTCTCCATCGGCGGCAGCAACATCACGGCCTTCGTCGGCTACGCGGAAAACGGCATCGATCCCACGAAGACGCTGGAGCAGCAAAAGAGCGGGCTCTACGGTTTCGGCGTCGACGGCCTGTCCTTCGGACTGCTCAACCTCAAGGACAGCAGCGGCACGAGCTACCGCGCGCTCAAGGCGCACGCCGACAACATGGCCGTGTACGGCTTCGACTCCGCTGACTTCCAGTTGTCGGTGTCGGACCTGAACCTGGAATACAACAGCGCCAGCGTTGCCGGCCGTGAGCTGAATTTCACCGCCAGCGGCGGCGGTGCCAAGCAACTGGCCACCGGTGGCCAGCCTGTGACCCTGGACTTCAAGGGCAACCGCCTGGGCGTGTTCGCCGGCAAGGCCACGCTGCAGATTTCCAGCTTCTTCTACATCCAGGGCGCCATCGGCTTCCAGCAGGGCGATTTCGGCACCCTCAACGCCGGCGGCGTGCCGGTGCCCAATGCCAAGGGCTTCGCCATCGGCGGCTCCAACATCGATGTCTTCGTCGGCTACGCCAGCGAAGGTTTCGACCGCACCAAGAAATTCTCCGCCCAGGCCAGCTCGCTCTATGGCTTCGGTGCCGAAGGCATCGACTTTGGCGTGCTGCAGGTCAAGAGCTCGACCGGCATGAGCTACACGGCCGCCAAGGGCCATGCCGACCTCGTCAAGATCTACGGCTTCGATCCCAAGGACTTCGATCTCTCGGTTGCGGGCATCGATTTCAAGCTCAACCTCGCCAAGACCGGTCCGGCGCTGAACTTGAAGACGAGCTTCGCCTCGACCGGCGGCTTCCAGGTCAACACCGGCGCCGGGAACGTCCTGCTGGACATGACCGGCCAGACCATCGGCGCCAGCTTGAACCGCGCGACGCTGAAGATCTCCGATTTCGTCTATGTGTCGGGCTCGTTTGCCTTCGAGCAGAACGGCAGCTCCACGCTGCTGAGCGCCAAGACCGTTGGTGGGCTCAACGTGCCCGTGGTGGCCAAGGGGTTCACCGTCGGCGCGGCGCATGTGCAGGCCTTCATCGGCACGGGTGGCCCGTACCGGACGGACTCCAACGGCGATGGCCGCATCACCACGGCCGACGCCGTGGCCCACCCGGACGCCGTCGGCCTCGTGGTGGACGACTTCACCTTCGGCCTGGCACTGTTCCAGGACCGGGTGATGAACACCAAGTTCATCTCCCTCAAGGCCAGCGCGAACCAGGTGGGCTTCATCGGGTTTGGCGACGTCATCCAGTTCAGCCTGAAGGACGTGCAGGTCGCCATCAACACCAGCACCAACCCTGCCTTCGTGCTCGACTACACCCATGATGCGTTGGGCAAGTCGGTCAGCGGCATGAGCATCGCCACCGGCGATCCTGCCTCGCCGGTGCTGTTGAACTTCAACAATGCGGTCATCGAAGCCAGCGTGGGCTTGGCCACGACCAAGATCGCCGGCTTCCTGTCGCTGGAAGGCGGCTTCGCCTTCCAGAAGCGCACGCTGGACAGCGTGGGTTTCCACGGCCTGGGCATGAACTTCACCACGGCCGCCGATGCGCTGGTCGTGGCCGGCAAGGGCGTGCAGGCCTTCGCGGGCTTCAACGGCCCGTATCGCACGGACAGCAACCACGACGGCAAGATCGACGCCGCCGACGGCGTCAACGACAAGTCCATCGGCTTGGCCGTGGACAGCCTCGACTTCGCGCTGGCGATGGTCCAGCCCACGCTGGGCGGCGGCATCAATTTCCCGCTCCACTTCTTCGGTCTGAGCGCCAAGGCCAACAAGGTCGGCCTGGTGGGTACGGACCCGTACCTCACGCTCGATGCGCAGGACGTGAAGTTCCAGTTCAACGGTGCGGTGACCGGCGCGGGGCTGCCCTTGCCCTCGGTGTATGCGGACTTCTCCACCATCAATGGCGGCAAGGGGCTGGACATCGGCATCGGCAGCGACCCGAAGGCGCTGAACCTCAGCTTCAACTCGAACTTCATGCGCGTGGGCATGACGGCGAGGCTGGGCATCTTCGACCTGCTGTCCTTCCGTACCAGCTTCGACTTCAAGTTCGAGCTGCCGCCGCTGGACCTGGGCGTGGGCTTCAGCCTGGCAGGCATCAACCTGCCGGGCTTCAAGATGCCCGACCTGCCGGCATTCGACGCCAACATGCTGCTGCCGAGCATCAGCCTGGCTGGCCTGGCCAACATGGCCGCCGATGCCATGACCAATGCGCCGGAGTGGATTCGCAATGGCCTGAGCACGCTCAAGGACATCGACATTCGCATCGGCCTGGCCGGCGTGACGGGCTCGATCACACTGCCCGACCTGAAGTTCGATATCGGCAACTTCGTCCACTTCCGTGGCGACTTCAAGCTGTCGCTGGGTCAGACTTTCGTGGCCGACATGGCCACGGGTGTGGACCCGATGCTGGGTGCGGGCGTCAAGGCCGCCATCGACGCGGTGTCCGGTGCCGTCCTGCCCGGCGGCATGAAGGCCACCGACATCCTGAACACGCTCTTCAAGATAGAGCCGGACTTCTCCGTGATCCACGGTGTGACGTTCAAGGGCATCAGCTTCGGTGCCAGCAACGTCAACCTGTTCGTCGGCCTGGGCAACCCCGACTTCAGCAAGCCGCTGTCGCAGCAAAGCAGCCTCGTGGGCTTTGGTCTGCAGCACCTTGACTTGGCCGTGGGCTACTTCAAGGCCGATCTGCCGGCCTGGTTGGCTGCTCAGAACGTGCTCTCCGTCAGCGCGCATGCCGACGAGTTGGGCGTCTACGGGCTGGGCGACATCCTGAAGATCCAGGGTCGCAACATCAGCGTCGATGTCAACCTCGGTGGAGACACGGCGCTCAAGCTGCCGGGCGCCACCCGGCCGCTGGTCAGCGCGCGTCCGATCTACTCCAGCGTCAAGAACAGCGACGGTAGCAAGGGCCTGAAGATCCAGACCGGCGGCACGCCGGTAACGCTCGACCTCAGCGGCAACCCCGTCATCGGCCTCGATATCGGCCTGGCCGAGATCGAGGTGGCCAAGTTCCTGTACCTGCGTGGCTCGCTGGCCTTCCGCCTGGGTGAGGTCTTCAACGTTGCCGTCGACGCCGGTGGCCTGGCGCCCATGCTCAACCAGATTGGTTCTGCAGCCGGCGTCGTGCTCAACCCGCTGCCGCTGCAAGTCACGACGCTGACGCTGGGCGGCGCCAACCTCACCGGCTTCGCGGGCATCAATGGCCCGTACCGCTATGGCGACGACCTCACCGGTCCCAATGGCGTGCCCGATGGCATCCCGGACAAGGTGAACAAGGGTGCCATCGGCGTCGAGGTGACCAACGTCGACTTCGGCGTGGCCATCATGACGCCCACGCTGGCCGACATGATTCCGGGCCTGTCGCAGTACGCGCCCAAGTTCATCTCGGCCAAGGCCAGCATGGAGTCGGCCTCCGTCGTCGGCATCCCCGACGACATCATGAAGGTGGTGGCCAAGGATGTTGAGGTCAACATCAACACCTTCGTCGTTCCCGACCCCAACATGGGGCCGGAGGTTTCCACGGCCGTGGCCGCCATCAACGCCGGGCTGCAGCTCTTCGGCCCGCCGTCGATCAACTACAAGCTCAGCCCGTCGTTCAAGGACTACACCGAGGACACCAACGGCAATGGCAAGCTCGACACCGGCGAGGACAAGAACGGCAACGGCTACCTGGACCCGGGCGAGGACACCAACGGCAACGGCACGCTCGACCTGAGCGAGGACCGCAACGCCAACGGCAAGCTCGACAAGGCCGGCTTCATGCTGCCGGCCGGTGGCAACAACGGCGTCTTCCTGGACTTCGACCAGGAGATCATCCAGGTCCAGATCGGTTACGCGCAGGTCAACCTGGGCGGCTTCCTGCAGCTCTCGGGGTCCATGGCGCTGACCAAGAAGGGCTCCGAGCACGTCACGCTCAACAACGGCCAGGACACCATCGTCACGTCGCTGGCCATCGGCATCAAGGACGCCAACGGCTTCATCGGCGTTCCCGTCGGCGGCAAGGGCTACTTCTACGACAGCAACGGCGACGGGCGCATCGACACCAAGGACGCCGTCAACGACAAGGCCGTGGGCCTGGTGGTGCGCAACTTCAACCTGGGCCTGGTCGCGGCCAAGGAACTGGTCATCGACACCACCGGCATCGCCGTGGGCGTGTACGTCGCCGGCCGTGCGACGCTGGACATGGTGGGCCTCAACGGCGTGCCCGGCGCGACCCTCAAGGCCGAAAACCTCGCCATCGAGATCAACACCGGTGCACGGCTGAAGCTGGAGCTGGGCAAGTTCACCAAGGACGAGAAGACCGGCGCCGTCTCCTACGACCTGGCGCCCAACGTCCAGTTCGGCCTGACGACCATCGACTTCTCCAAGAGCACTTGGAAGGACTCCAAGGACGTCGTGCACCAGGGCTACGGCATCCCCACGGGCAACAAGGACGCGCCCATCGTACTGACGTACAACGAGCAGTTCCTGCGCCTGTATGGCCAGGCCGAGGTCAACCTCTTCGGCCTGACCAAGATGCATGGCGTGCTGGACTTCCGCCTCAGCGAGAGCGAGGGCCTCACCGCCTTTGCCGACGTGGAAGTGCAGATCGGACCGGACGGCTTCAACCTCAAGCGCGCCGCCAAGGGCCTGCTGGTCATCAACAGCGGCGGCGTGGCCGCGCGCCTGGACCTCAGCGGCAACCTCAGTCTGGGCCCCGTGGTGCAGCTTGATGCACAACTGCGCCTGCAGCTCAACACCTTCGGCCACGACGTGGTCTACACGGTGCCTGAGAGCTTCCGCCACCTCACCGGCTACGACACCTTCACCATCAGCGCCTACCCGCCCGGCAAGGATGCGAGCTGGACGGGCATGTACGCTGCCGTCGTGGGCAACGGCGACCTCAGCCTCATGGCCGGCGCGCTCAAGCTCAAGGGCGACTTCTCCGTCATCGCCGCACAGGTCGGCACCAAGGTCACGCTGGAGCTGGGTGCCACGGCACAGCTGAACCTGCCCGTGCTCAAGCCGCTGGGCGTCACCGGCACGCTGGGCTTCGTGCTCGACACCAACGCTTCCGGTGCCAACGAAACGGGCCTGTACGGCGCGCTGGAAGTCGGCGGCGCCAACGCCGACTCCACCATCATCGACGGCGGCAGCGTCTTCAGCGTCAAGGGCCGCTTCCTGCTGCAGATCAACACCACCAGCAGCACGCAGCGCGTGCGCGGGCGCGATCCGGTCACGGGCACGTTCTACGACAGCACCGGCAAGGCCTCGATGGTTGACGTGGCGGCCCGTTCGCTGCGCGTCTCGGGCAAGGCCAGTATCGACGTGGGCCCCATCGAGCTTCGTGGCGCGGTGGACCTGCTCATCGACAGCAAGGGTGTGCAGGCGGCGATGGACGTCACGCTCGACCTGGGCGCCTTCGGCGAAATCGGCGTGGCCGGTGCGGCCGCGTTCGGCATGGACGCCAGCAACAAGCCGTTCTTCGCCATGTTCGTGAAGACCAAGGTGGAGATGGGCGTTTCGGTGCTCAACATCAAGGCCGACGCGACGCTGCAGATCAACACCAGCTCCCACGCCTACACCACGCTGCCCGACAGCGGCGGCCGCACGCACACCATCGCGGGCAACACCTACTTCGACCTGGCGCTCGACGGCAAGATCAAGCTGCTGGCCTTCGACATCCAGTTCGCCGGCCGCATGAGCGTCGTCGACAGCGTCTTCAAGCTGGAGTTCAACGGCTCGCTGGACTTCTTCCACGCCCTCACTGTGGACGTCGGCGGCTTCGTCAGCTCCGATGGCCAGTTCGAGATCCGGGGCAAGTCCGAGCTCAACATCTACCTCGGCCCGCTGCACCTCAACGCCGGCATGAGCATGCTGCTCAGCAGCCGTCCGCGCTTTGCCGCCTCCGTCTGGGGTTCGCTGGATTTCGAGGTAGACCTCGGCCTGTTCTCCATCGACTTCACCCTTGCCGGCTTCCGCGGCGATATCGACATCACGCCGGCCAGTGCCTACCTGGCCGCCTCGGCCACGGTGATGGGCGTCACCGTGTCGGGCAGCTACATGTGGACGCTGGGCGCGCCGCCGGACATCAGCGACCTGTCCAGCGACGGCACCCTGTCGCTGCACATGGGCGACCAGTCGGGCCGCTATGGCAGCGGCAAGCTCTACGACGACATCGTTGCGGAGTCCTACAGCGTCGACGCCAGCGACGACGGCAGCAGGATCTACGTGCGCTCGCTGGGCCAGACCCGCGAGTACGACGCCTCCAAGGTCAAGCGCATCGTGGGGCGTGGCGGCAAGGGCAACGACTCCATCTACGTCGGCACCGGCGTCAAGGCGGCGCTGGACTTCGACGGCGGATCGGGCAACGACAGCTTCGTGGTCCTCTCCGGCGCCGCAGGCAGCAACATCCGCGGCGGCGTGGGCAACGACGAGTTCCTCGGCGGCGCCTCCAGCGGCATCAACTTCTGGGGTGGCGACGGCAACGACAAGTTCGTCGGCGGCGAAGGTGCCGAGAACATCGACATGGGCGCCGGCGAGAACGTCATCTCCAGCGGTGGCGGTGCCGACAACATCCGTGTCAACGGCACCCTGGACACGGTTGACGCAGGGGCCGGCGATGACGTGATCACCGTCACCACCGCCGGCGTGCTCAAGCTCGTGGGCGGCGCAGGCAACGACCGCGTGGTGGTGGACAAGTTCACCTCCACCGCGCCCATCCAGCTCAACAACCGCCAGCTCGTGGTGATCACGGGCCAGGGCATCACCCGCACCGTCATCTTCGACGACAGCCTGGAACGCGTCGAGCTCCAGGACTCGGCCTCCACCACCGCGCTGCGCACCGGCAGCAACGCAAGCTGGAACCGCACCGACCTGATCCTCACGGCCAGCGGCTTGCTGGACGTGACCCAGGCCCAGTTGGTGGCGCCCAATGCGCTGTTCAGCGTCGAGGCTTCCGGCATCAAGGGCACGCTCAATACGCAACTGGCCAGCCTCACCGTGGTCAACAAGGCCACGGCCGGCGCCGGCTTTGGCGACATCGTCGTGCGCGAGGCCGACAGCCTGTCCGTCGTCGCCAGCGGACGCGTCAACGGCGGCCTCTACACCGCCAACGGCAAGATCGACGTCGAGCTGGCCGGCCGCGAAGCGCTGTTCAGCCTGGACGGCGGCATCATCAGCACCGCCCGCAGCGGCGGGGCCATCAGCCTCGTTGCCGACGACATCGACTTCGTTGCGGGCAACGACCGCGTGCTCGGTACCGGTACGCTGGCCATTCGCGCCAAGGCACAAGGCCAGAATTACCGCATCGGCGGCGCGGCCGACTCGCTGTACGGCGTGGACAACTCGCTGGCCGGCAAGTCGGGCTACCTGGACCTAGGCATGCGCGACCTTTCCGCGCTGGCCGACGGCTTCAGCAGCATCACCATCGGCCATCGCGCCGCCGGCGTGGTCATGCGCGTGGGCGATGCCATCGACGGCCGCGTGGGCCTGTACGACTTCTCGGCCCAGCTCGACGACGTGGCGGTGCTCCAGGCCGACCGCATCGAGGTCGTGGGCGACGTGCGCTCCAGCCAGAGCCTGTCGCTCAACGCACGCCTGCTCAAGGTCGAGGCGCAGAACAGCCGCGCTCCCGTCGTGACGCTCGGCGTGGGCGTGCTCGCCGGCGAGGTGCACGTGGCCGTGGACGAGCAGATGCTGGTGCAGGGCAGCGTGCGCGGCCGCTCGCTGGTGGACATCAACATCAGCGGCAGCACCGGCCGTGGCGGCTTCGTCACCTACGGCAGCGACGTCAACAGCCTGACCACCGACAAGGGCAGCTCCATCCTGACGCTGGACGCCAACAGCGTCCTCAAGATCGCCACCTCCGCTTCCATCTACAACGCCGGTGGCCTCTTTGCCGGCGTGAACGGCGGTGCCAACGCGCGCGTCGACGTGAGCGCCGGGACCGGCTTGGTGTTGCTCGAAGGCGCCTCGGTCGAGACGCGCAACGCGGGGGGCGTCATCAACCTCAAGGGCGGGAAGTACATCCACGTCCTCTCCGGCAGCAGCGTGGTCTCCGGCGCGGCATTCGGTGCCGACAAGAAGCCCTATCTCACCGGTGCCGGCTCCGTCCTGGAGTTGCACACCCAGGGCGAGCTGCGCCTGGCCGGCGCGCTCACCGCCGCCGGCGCGATGACGCTGGACTCCGGCGCGGTGCAGGACGATTTCGCCCAGTACTTCGACACCCTGCCGGGCAAGACCTACCAGGCCGACGGCAAGCCGGTCCAGCTCAGCGGGGCGGGCGACATCGCCGCCACGGTGGCTGACCTGCAAAAGGGGCGCGTCAGCGCCGCGCTCAAGGCGCTCATCAGCAGCGGCAAGCTCGTGCTGGGCAGCAATGCCACGGCCGTGTCGCTGGAGGAGTACACGGCGTTCGCGAACCTGCCGGACAACGTCAAGCAGCAGATCGCCAACGCCAACGGCTACACCGTGTATGCCAACGGCGGCTTCTACAACGCCGCCACCAGCCAGTTCGTCGGCGGGCTCAGCAGCGGCTCGATGGTGGACGCCTCACAGGCCGCGAGCTACCAGCGTTTTGACGGCACGGTCTACTACAACCCCAACGCGGCCGCCGGCCGCCAGGTGCTCACGGGCTTCGTGCAGGGCGTCTCGGCCGACTACAACAACGCCCAGATCGACTGGGCGGGCGCGGGCGTTCCCGCGCCCGCAGCCAACGCGAGCTTCGCGCAGCTCAGCGTCAGCCAGCGCCTGGTGGTGGCCAATGCCCTGGGCTACCGTTACGACTACGCGATGATCCCGGTGGATGCCTGGGCCAGCATCCCGCTGGACTACGCCGACATCTCCCGCGCCGACTGGATCGCCGCGTCCACGCTCAACTTCACGGTGGCCATCGCCGACGCCGACTGGACGCTGCAAGTCGGCGGCCAGACCGTCAAGGTCGACAAGCCCTTGTCCGGCACGCCGTACGCCGAGCTCACGGCGCAGCAGCAGGCCGTGGTCGATGCCCACGTGCAGTTCGTCCCGGTCCAGACCGAGCGCCTGACCTTTGGCGGCAGCTATGCCGTGGGCAACGTGGTGTCCTTGAGCATCAACGGCCGCAGCGTCAGCTACAAGGTCACGCAGGCCGATATCGGCCTGAGCGACAGCATCACCCGCAGCAACGTCGCCAAGGGCCTGGCCGAGGCCATCACCGCGCAGCAGAAGACCGATCCGGCCGGTGTCAAGGCCGGCGTCAGCACGTCGGCCTCCATCTCCACGGTGCGCCTGACCGGCAGCACCGTGCCCAATGTGGCCGCGGGCGACGGCACCCGTTTGGTGGTGTCGGACATCGACGGCGGCAAATCGGTGATGGTGCGGGGCAGCTTCAACGTCGGCGACTCGCTGACGCTGACGGTCAACGGCAGCGCCGTGAGCTACACGGTGCAGTCCGGCGATGTGGGCAGCACCGACGACCAGACCCGCGCCAACGTTGCCAAGTCCCTGGCCGCGGCGGTTCGCGCCAAGGCCGGCAGCGGCCTGCAGGTAGTGGCGCAGACGGTAGACCCGGTGACGCAGCTGCGTGTGCAGGGCCTCACCGACGCCACGCGCTTCACGCTCGCCACCAGCGACGCTCATCTCCAGCTCGAACACAACCCGTTCGACGACCTCAGCGCGGATCAGCAGGCGCTCATCGCCTCGCGCGTGCGGCCTGCACAGGAGACGCTGTTCAAGGACCTCACGGCCGCACAGAAGACCGCGGTCGTCAACGCCATCGCCGCGGCCGAGGCCGCCGGCACCGCCACGCAGTTCTACAACTACAGCGCCAAGCCTGGCCTCAAGCTGGTCGGCAGCTTCACCCAGGGTGTCGTCACCGACTACCTCAATGCCGATGTGGCCTGGGGCAGCGCCGGTGCGCCGGCGGCGGGTACGGGCTTTTCCGCGCTCACGCAGGCACAGAAGGACGTGGTGGCCCATGCCCTGGGCTACGACCGCTACGACGGCACCCATTACTTCAACGCCAATGCCGCGCCCAACCTGCGCTGGATCAGCGGCTTCACCAGCACCGGCGGCACCTACGACGTCGACGCTCTGGACTGGGGCGGCGTGGCCAAGCCCACGGACGGCACCGCGTTCGAGAACCTCAGCGTCGCGCAGCGCTCTGCGGTGCTCAAGACGCTCGGCTACGTGGCCGTGCAGCGCGAGGTCTACGTCGACGCCAGCGGCGGCACCAAGCCCGTGCGCGACGGCTTCGTTGAAGGGGCAACCGGGGACTACACGGCCTCGACCAAGGAGTGGTGGGGCAGCGTGCAGCCGGCGGCACCCGGCTCGAAGTGGGCCGACCTGTCGGTGCAGCAGCAGGACTACGTGCTGGCCAAGCTGGGCTACCGCCGCTGGAATGGCACGGCCTACTACAACGCCAGCAAGCCCCAGGCGGACCAGTACCGGCTGACCTTTGCCGTCTCCGGCGCCCAGTACCAGGGCACCGACATCACCTGGAGCCACGTCGCGGTGCCCCAGGCCGGCACGCCCTTCGATCAGCTCACCGGCGACCAGCAGGAGCTGATCAAGGCCCAGACGGGCTTCCAGTTCGTGGCCGGCCCGGTGTACTACAACGCCTCCGCCGCGGCGGGAAGCCAGCTCGTGTCCTCCTTCACGCTGGACAGCTCCAAGCCGGGGTCTCCGGTGGTGCCGACCAAGCGCTGGATCGTCAGTGACGGCACGCACCGCTACCTGGTCTACGCCTACGACGCCGAGAACGACGGCATCATCGACGCGCTGCAGGTGCAGCAGCCGCACGAGCTCCTGGGCCAGCGCGGCGCTGGCTTCCTGCTCACCGGCAGCATCACCACGCTGCAAAACGACGGCGACTTCAAGATCGACGTGCACGATGACGCGCTCGTGGTGGGCGGCATCATCAATCTCATGGGCCAGGGTTCGGACCTGGAGATCAAGTCCGACCGTACCGTCTACTGGCAGGGCACGGCCGAGGTCCACGGCGACATCACGCTGCAGGGCCGCGGCTCGCAGCCCAGCGGTGCGCCGCTGGCGGGCACCAGCGTGTACGTGCACGAGGCCTCCACGCTGGCCACCGGCGAAGCCCGCAGCCACATCACCATCATCGGTCGCGACGACGTCGAGCTGCACGGAGCGATCATCGCCGGCGGCGCGCGCGGCAGCTCCGGTGTCGTCTACAGCGGCGCGGACTCGACCGTGTCCGTCACGGCGGGCGAGCAGATCCTCGTCGACAACGCCATCACCGCCACCAAGTCCGTGACGCTCAGGACCACCACCGGTCCGGGCGCCGACGACAACGGCAAGGGCGTGGTGCTGGGCACCGCCGCGGGCCTGACCGCCTACGGCTGGACCAGCGACGGCTCCGGCGGCCTGGTGCTCATCGACGCCCAGGGCAAGGTCGAGCTGGGCGGCATGGTGCTGTCCGGTGGCCAGGCCTCGCAGGCGTTCAACAGCGCCGGGCGCCTCACCAGCGAAACCATCCGCTGGTCGGGCGAAGACTCCACCGTGCGCATCACCGCCACCGGCCAGGTGGCGCTGGGCGTCACCACCGTCGCCCTGGACGGCACCAGCGTCGAGGTGGGCGCGCGCGTGCGCGCCAGCGCACTGATAGACGTGCACGGCGGCGCCGATGCGGACGGCATCGGCGTATACCTGCCCGGCGCGGCCGTGCTGGCGGTCCACAATGCCAATGGCGTGCTGCAGATAGACGCCGCCCAGGACGCGTGGCTGATGGGCCAGTTGGTGGCCGGCGGCGAAGTGGTGGACAGCTACGACGCCACGGGCTACTACCTCGGCAGCAGCGTCCGCAACTTCGATGGCGACTCGGCCATCCGCATCCGCGCCGACCGGCGCGTGAGCCTGGGGCGCGACCTGCTCGCGGGCAAGACCATAGACGTGCGCGGCGGCGCCAGCACCCGCGTGGCCACGGCCGCCGATCCCTGGGCCGACGAGGGCATGGTCGTCGGCGGCAACGTGCACCTGCGCACTTGGCGCGAGAACAGCACCATCACGCTGTCGGCGGCGGGCGACATGTCGGTGCTCACGCCGGCCTGGACCCAGGAGCTGGTGGCCGATGGCTTTGCCGAGTTCGCCGACGGCCACCTCGGTGGCGCGGCCTCGCTGCGCCTGGAAGTCGAGATGGGCAGCACGGACTTGGGCGCCAACCTCACGGTGGCCGCGGGCGACCGCAGCGGCGGCAACCGCGGCTTGGCCTCGCTGCGCGATGACCTGCAAAAGGCCATCGACGCCACGGCGCTCAAGGACAAGGTCACCGTGCGCCTGGTGGACGGGCGCCTGATGTTCACCAGCAACTACGAGCTGCGCATCGCGCGCACCGCCACCGGCGGGGCGCAGCGCCTGGGCTTCACGCAAGTGGCCGACGCGGCCGCCACCACCGGCGCCACCACGTCCTCGCGCGCCTGGGCCATTGACGCCAGCGAGCGGGGCTCGGTGGTCAACCTGGGCAAGGCCAGCGCCCCGGCGGGCACGATCACCATCGCCGGTGCCATCCGCGCCTACAGCGGCGTGAACATGTACGCCGGCACCAGCGCCGGCGGCAGCCTGGCGGTGGACTTCCAGACCACCAGCCTCATCGAGACGCTCAGCGGCTCCATGGTGCTCAACCCGGCCGGCAAGGTCACCATCGCGGGTGACTTCGTGGCGCATGGCGCCAACGCCAACATCATCATCAACGCCACGGGCACGCTGGAGCTGCGCGGCCGCCTGACGGCGCAACACGACATCCTCATCAACGCCGGCACCAGCGCTGCCGCCGGTGAGGTCAGCCTGCGCACCTACAGCACCGCCAACTTCACCAGCCTGGACGCTGGCGCGCGCATCGTGCTGTCCGGCGTCAACGACGTGCTGATCGGCAACACGATAGGCAAGGGCTCGGACTTGTCGCTGTTGCAGATCGAGTCCACCCAGGGCGACCTGCGCATCCTCACCGGCTCCGACGATGCGTCGGGCTGGCTGGAGACGGGCGCCTCCATCGTGCTCACGGGCAGGAACGTGGACATCGCCGGCGTGGTGCGCTCCAACCGCGCCACCGCGGCCACCTACGACTACGAGCTCTCCATCACCGCCAGCCAGGACGTGCGCTTGCACGGCTCCATCGGCCTCATGGGCTCGATGCAGGTCAACGCCGGTGACGACATCGTCGTCGAGGGCATGGTGCTCAGCGCCCAGGCCCCGGGGCAGTCGCTGCAGCTCAACGCGGGCGACGCCATCACGCTCGGTACGGCCACGGCGCAGGGCGGCGCGGTCGTCATGGAAGCCGACGCGCGGCTGGAGCTGCTGGCCAAGGGCGTGGTCACGGTCTACGAGAACGCCCAGCTCTACAGCGCGGGCCACGGCAGTGCCATCACCGTCAAGGGCGCGGCGGTCTACGCGCAGGGCGCGCTGCTCGCGGGCAAGGACCATCCGTTCTTCTACAACCCCGGCATCGAGGACATGCGCTGGGACGCGGCCCAGCCCGTCGTCGTCAGCGGCAAGGCTGCCACGCTGAGCATCCAGTCGCAGGGCGAGCTGGTGCTGGGCAACATGGCCGACGGCTTCGGCGGCCAGCTCTACGCCACGGGCAGCATCGACCTGCGATCCGGCACCGCGCAATCGGGCATGGGCTTCTCCATGACCGACCGCAGCGGCATCACCGTCGACGCCACCGGTGGCGGGCGCTGGGGCGAAGCGACCATCGACGCCGCGGGCTGGCATGTCGTGGCCGGGGCCCGATACACGGCCAAGATATTCAACGACACCTTCACCGTCACCGGCATTGCGGGCGACAGCATCGATGCGCTGCTCGACCGGCTGGTGCAGGCCATCAACGCGCCGCACACCTACGAAGCCAGGCGCGTGGGCGACGCCATCACCGTCGCCGGGGCGCAAGGCGCCCAGTTGGCGCAGGCCGTCACCACCAGCACGAGCGCGGCACAGTCCAGCGCCAGCGTGGGCACCGCCGTGGACGCCAGCGGCTGGCGCCTGGTGGCCGGCGCGCGTTACTCGATCGGCGTGGGCGGCAGCCGCTATACGCAGGTCGCGACCAGCGACGACACCCTTGCGACGCTGCTGGACCGCCTTGCATCGTCCATCAACGCTGCGACGCCCAACGCCGCGCAGCGCCTGGGCAGCCTGCTCGTGGTCAGCGGCACGGCCGCGGTCACGGCCGAGACCGCCTTCACCGGCTACCTGGGCTCGGCCGGCGTGACGCCGGGGCAGGGCGCTGGCGCGGCTTTCGTGGACACCACGGGCTGGGTGCCGGTGGCCGGCGCGGTCTACACCGTCAACGTCGGCGGCGTGGCCTACAGCGTCACCGCCGGCAAGGGCACGCTGGCGGACCAGCTTGCAGCGGACTTGGCGAGCCAGATCAACGCCAGCACCACGTTGTCGGCCTCCAGCGCCGGCAACAAGCTCACGATCACCAACAAGAACGGCAGTGCCTACAGCGGCGCGCTGTCCGCAACGCAGGCCGGCAACACGGGCACGGCCAGCGTGGCCACGCGTGTCGATGCCACGAAGTGGCAGCTCGCAACGGGCGCCAGCTACAGCGTGACGGTGGGCAACCAGGCCTTCACGCAGGTGGCCCAGGCCGGCGACAGCCTGGGCACGCTGCTGGACCGCCTCACGGCGTCCCTCAACAGCTCCGGCGCCTACGCGGCACAGCGCAGCGGCACCGTCATCACGTTCAGCCGCACCGCGGCGGCCATCACCACCAGCGCCGTGTTCGACGGCGCGCTGGGCAACGCCGTCACGACGGCCGCGCAAGGCGCCACGGCAGCAACGCTCAACACCGCCGGCTGGGTGCCGGTGGCCGGAGCCACCTACAGCGTCACGCTGGCGGGCACCACGTACAGCGTCACCGCGGGCAAGGGCACCACGGCCGAGCTGCTGGCTCGCGAGCTCACTCGCCAGATCGAGGCCAGCCCCACGCTGGCGGCCACGCGCGTGGGCACCATCGTGACCATCCGCCTGCAAAACGGCAGCGCCTTCACCGGGACCATGGCCACGGCGCAGAGCGCCGCACCGGGCTCGGCCCTGGTCACGGCCGCGGCATCCGATGCGCTGGCCGACGGCCGCATCACCATCGTCACCGACGGTGATCTGCTGGTGCGCGGCGCCATCACGGCGCTGGACGCGGGCAGCGACATCACGCTGCGCTCGCAATCGCTCATCGACGTGGGCGGCCTCGTGCGCGCAGCCGACAGCCTGACGCTGCGTGGCGGCATCGATTCCACGCATGTGGGCATCTACGTCCAGGAAGTCGTCGTCGAAAACGGCCAGTACAAGTCCGGGGGCACGCTGGACACCAACGCCGGCGGCTCCATCGACCTCGAAGCGGTGGACGGCATCACCGTCACCGGCGTGGTGGGCCAGCGCGAGGTGCTGGGCGCCTCGCTGGGCCAGGCCAAGGTCAGCCAGATGCGCATCGTTTCCCTCGCGGGCGACGTCAACCTGATGCGCAACGTCAACCTGCGCGACGCGCTGACGGTGCAGGGCGGCAGCGTCAACCTGCTGTCGGGCAGCTATGTCTATGCCACCGGTGCAGGCTCGGAGCTGGTGCTCACCGCGCGCAAGTCGCTGCTGCTGTCCGGACGCGCCGATCTCGCGGGGCTGGACCCGGCCATCGCCAAGGCCGATGCCTTGCTGCACCTGATGGCGCCGAGCATGACCATCAGCGGCACGGTGCAGGTCACCGGCACCACGGGCCGCGCGCTGTTCGACGCCAGCGCCACGGTGCTCATCGACGGCACCGTGCTGTCCAACGGCGACGTCACCGTGCGCGCCGGCGTGGACCTGAGCCTGCCGCGTGCGACGCTGGAGTCCACCGCGCCCAAGCTCACGGGTGGCGACATCCTGGTCAAGAACCAGGGCCTCGTGGACGCAGCGGGCACCGTGACGCTGCAAGCCGGTGCCAACGTCACCGTGGACGCCAGCGCCAACGTCGCCAGCGTCACCACGGTGCTCAGGCCCAACTACACCACCACGGAGCAAAAGGTCCAGGTGGTGGTGGGCACGGTCAAGGTGGCCGCCGGTACGACGCTGGTGCCGCAGGTCTCCTATGTGGACACCTTGGTCACCGAGCAGACGGGCACCGAGCTCGTCAAGGTCGGCAGCCGCTACGAGACGATGGACGTCGAGCTCACGCAGCTCGGCTACTACAACGCACGGCTGAACAAGTTCGTCGAGGTGCTGGTCGAGGGCGTGGACTACGTCAACGACAGCCGCTCCTCGCGCAGCGACGGCACCAAGCCGGTCGTGAACTGGTACAACGCCGGCGACGGCACGGCCGCCAACAAGGATCGCCACGTCAGCGGCGACGACGTGCCGACCAGCGACTTCACCCAGGTCAATGCTGCGCGCAACAAGTACCTGAGCTTCACGCAGCTTACCGACGCGCAGCGCTGGGCCGTGCTCAACGCCACCGGCTACATGCCGATCTACCAGTTCGGCTACAGCAACTGGAAGCTCAACCAGACCATCAACGGCACGGCCAGCGTGCTCAGCGAGGGCCAGGTGGGCAGCGACGGCAAGACGGTGAAGCCGTCCTGGAAGGACAACGCCCAGAAGGTGTTCTGGGTGGACGTGGACGGCTGGCGCAACAAGTACATCGTCATGCCGCAGGGCGCGCAGGACGCCATCCTCAGCGTCACGACCAAGAGCCCGACGCAATACCTGTACAACGACACCACCAAGGACGGACAGAGCAACGGCACGTGGCTGACGCAGTACGACAAGGAGCAGCGCGAGGCGCAAGGCCAAACCTTCATCGCCGGTGAGCTTGCGGGCTCCTACGTCGAGAAGGCCGACGTCCTCTACACCCAGACCAAGTCGGCCTATACCGGCGCGGGTGACATCGAGGCCGTGGACTTCGACAACTCCGCGGGCATGTGGACGGCCAGCTACAGCGCCAACGGCCAGCGCGTGTACACGCTGGCCAACGACACGGCCACGCCGGGCCTGAGCGCCATTCTCAACACGCAGTCCGCCAACGCCTACACGCTCTCCCAGAACCCGTACTGGACCTACAGCGGCTCCTCGTCCGTGACCCGCGACCTCTCGGGCACGACCGACAGCGGCAACCGCGCCACCAACTGGGTCACCGGCGTGTCCGACTATGTGGACTCGTTCCGCAACGCCAACACCACCGGCACGCTGGTGTGGAAGGCCACGCGCGACGCGGGCGTGCGCAACGTCGGCTACGCCATGGGCTTCCAGAATTCCACGGACTGGGGTCCTGACCTCAGCCGCATGAACTGGGACATCAACCTCAGCGGCGACGCCTTCCACTTCGATGCCAAGTCCGGCTACTACAGCTACGTGGGCAACCACTGGAACGACGAGGCGTCCTCGCTGTTCGTGGGCATCAAGACCTACAAGATCGTCCTGTTCGAGCACGCCAACTACGGCGGCCGCAGCGCCACCTACTACAGCACGGACTACTGGCTGGGCAGCTCCGGCGACATCGGCAACGACATCGTCAGCTCCGCCAAGCTCTACGGCAACCGCTACGAGAACTTCCAGAACTACACCTACGGCTGGACCTCGCACGTCAACAACGTCTACGACCGGCGCGAGAAGCTGAGCTACAGCGTCTCCAAGCAGTCCGAGGACGTGTTTGACTACCGCCCCGTCTACAAGACCAGCGTCCAGAAGGTCAAGGTCGAGAAGCTGCAGACGGTCACGGTCTGGAAGGAAGTGCCGGTCTACGCGGAACAGACCCAGCTCGTCACCACGGTCACCTACGACGCCGTGGTCGCGCGCGGCGTGGGCAGCGGCGATTCGCTCAGCGCCGGCAACCTCGTGATCGAGGCCGGCAGCAACGTGTCCGTCAGCGGCAAGCTGTCGGCGTCCGAGCAGATCTCCATCAGCGCCAAGTCGCAGTTGCTGCTCAGCGGCAACACCACCAGCTTCACCAGCGACGGCATCACCACGACGGGCCAGGTCGATACGCGGCTGTCGGCCAACAGCCTCAAGCTGGTGTCCGGCTCGGCCCTGAGCGTGGATGACTCCGTGACGCTGCTGGGCACGCAGGTTTCCGGCCAGGGCGCAGCCACCGCTTCGCTCAACGCGGGGCAGCAACTCAACCTGGGCGGCACCATCAAGGCGGCCAGCGGCGCCACGCTGGACACGGTGCTCGTCAGCTCCGACCGCAACATCACGCTCAGCGGCAGCGTCACGGCGCAGTCCGTCTCGGTCATGGCCGGCGCGGACGGCAGTCTCGGCGCCAACGCCTACACCAGCGGCACCAAGGCGCTGGACGGCAGCATCACCGCGGACCAGGACACGCAACTCGTGGCCACCAGCGGCGACTTGAAGCTCTCCGCAGGCAAGCTGGGCGGCAGCATCCGCATGGACCAGTCGGAGCTCAGCGCCGCCTCCGGCCTCGTGCAGCTCAGCGCCGCCAAGGGCTCGGTGACGCAGACCAAGCTCTCGTCCATCGATACCCACGGCACGGTCGGTACCGGCGACGACGAACAGGTCTCCGTCATCAGCGGCCTGGTCACGGCCAGCCACCTCGTCGTCACCGCCGAGACCGGCATCGTGTTGCAGACGCTGGCCGGTACGGTCGACAAGCTCGTGCTCTCGGGCGCCGGCAGCATCGAGCTGGTCAACAAGTCCGCGATGACGCTGACGCTGGCGGAAGCCCGCGATGGCGCCATCCGTGTCAAGAACTACGGCGCCCTGGACGTCGTCGCAGCGCGCACGCTGGGCACCAGCGACACCAACGACATCGAGCTGGCCACCTACCAAGTGGGTGGCACGTCGTCGAACCTGACCGTGGGTGACCTGGTCGTGGGCTACGTCGCCGGCGGCACGCCGGTGGCCGGCGCCCGTGGCGACGTGGACCTCCACGCCGAAGGCGTCGTCTCGCAGCGCGCCTCCACCCGCATCGTGGCCGACACGCTGACGCTGTTCGCCGCTTCGCAGGCCGCTTCGGCCGGCACGCAGCTCGTGGCGCTGGAGACCAACGCCAACACCGTGTCCCTGGTGACCCGCGGGGCCGGCGACGTGAACCTCAAGCAAGGCACGCGCCGTCTGGAGCTCACGGGTACCGAGATCGCCAACGGCGACCTCACCGTCACGGCCGGCGGCGAGCTGCAGCTCACCCGCGTGAACCTGCTGTCCAACCTCGACGCCAACGACCTCATGGTCACCGCCGCGGGCGACATCCTGGTGGGCCATGCCTCGGCGGGCATCTACCTGGCCAGCGCCACCGAGGCGCCGGTGATCAACGGCGCCAAGGCGACGTCCGTCAGCTCGGCGGGCGACATCACCCTGGTCTCCACGGGCGGGCGCATCGTCGAATCCGTCAAGGACGGCACGGCCGCGGGTTATGCCACGGTGGCGCCCTCGCAGGCCGGCACGGCGTTGAGCATCGACGTTTCCGGCTGGAGCGTGGCCGCCGGCGCCGTCTACACCATCACCGTGGGCGGCACGGCGTTCAGCGTGACGGCCTCCGCCACGGACACGCTCGGCACCGTGGCCCGTGCCCTGGCCAAGGCCATCGACGACAGCGGCAGCTATGCCGCCAACATCGCCGGCACCACGCTCAGCGTGGCCCAGCAGGACGGCAGCCGCGTCACCGCGGCCGCCACGGTCAGTGCTTCCAACGGCAGCATCCAGGTCGAGCTGTCGACCGCGACGACGCCGCTGACCATCCGCACCGCCGGCGCCAGCGTGACGGCGGGCCAGGTCTATGGCATCACCATCGGTGGCACGCTGTTCAGCTACACGGCCCAGGCGGGCGACAGCGCCACCAGCGTGGCGCAGGTACTGCGCGCGGCCATCGATGCCAGCGCCGATTACGAGGCTGCCGGCACGGGCACCAGCATCACCGTCAACACCGCGGGCGGCGGGCGCGTGAGCGCACCGGTCACCGGCGGCGCACAAACCGTGCTGGTCGCCGCTTCGACGGCCGACACGGACCTGCAGATCCACGCGGGCGGCTGGAACCCCATCGCCGGCAAGGCCTACAGCGTCACCATCGGCGGCAGCACCTTCAGCGTCACCGCGAGCAGCGGCGACACCGCTGCGTCGCTGGCCCAGGCCATCGCCTCGGCCATCGATGCCGGCAGCGACTACGCGGCATCGCTCAGCGGCACGGTCATCAGCGTCACGCGCGCAGACGGCACCCGCGTCACCGCCGCCGTCTCCACCGGCCCGGACTTCGGCGTGGACCTGGTGGCCGACCGCCTGACGCTGCGTGCCTGGAGCGGCATCGTCGGCCTGGACGTGGCCATCAACAGCCTGGATGCCGCCATCGACACCGCTTCCACGGTGGCCACGGCGGGCATCAGCGTGTCCGATGTGGACGGTGCGCTGGAGAAGTCCGTCGGCATGGACGTCGTCCGAGCCACCGTCACGAAGAGCGCCACGGCCAAGTCGCTGGCGCACGTGGTGGACCTCTCGGCCCAGTCCACGCTGCGCGTGGGCGCCGACGGCCTGGTGCGCGGCGACATGCTGCGCCTGAGCAGCGCCACCGATTCCGTGGTGGTGGTCAAGCCCACCGATTGGAGCGTGGGCCTGCCCACGGCCAACAACTCGCTGGACTACAACGGCGGCGTGGCCTTCAGCGCCGCCAAGGACATCCAGCTCTACCAGTTCTTCAACGCCAGCGGCTGGATGGAGTACCGCGCGGCAGGGCAGTTCACGTTTGGCGTGCCGCAGATCGATGCCAACGGCAACGTGACCCGCGGCACCCTCACCGAGAAGCTGCCCAGCAGCCTCAGCGCCGACACGCTGATCCTGGACAGCGGTGCCTCGCTGACCATCACCGGCACGCTCACCGCGCGCGACCGCCTGGAGCTGGTCTCCGGTGCCGACGTGAACATCACGGGCGGCACCATCCAGGCCACGGCCGATGCCGTCGGCGGCAAGATCGGCACGGTGGTCATCAAGGCCAAGGGCGAGCGCCTGATCAACAAGGCCATCGCGGTCAACAGCGGCAACATCGTCAACCAGCCCTCGTCCACCAGCGTCAACGCGCTGCGCACCGTCGACCTGGGCTCGGTGTCCATCGTGGCGGGCAACAGCTACGGCGTGTTGCTGGGCAGCGGCGACACCGCGCCGGTGGCGGTCTATACCGCCAGCGCCGGCGACACGGCGGCCGACGTCGCGGCGGCGCTGGCCGCGCGCATCGCGGCGCTGTCGGGCTACGCGGCCAGCGCCGCGGGCAAGGTGGTGAGCATCACGCAGGGCGCCGGCAAGACGGACCTCACGTTCTTCTCCACCACCACGCAGGCCTCGGGCTACATCCATATCCAGGCCAACGCGCTGCCGGCCAGCAACTTCGAGCTGCGTGCCAAGCACGACATCAGCGTCGACGTCAGCAGCGGCCTCACGCTCAGCGGCTTCGTCGGCGGCCTGAGCGGCTACACGGCGGCCGACAACGTTCGGCTCCAGGTGGGCGGTGTGCTCACCGTCGTCAGCGGTATCGTTCGCGCCGATACGGGCGTGATCACGGTGAATGCCGCGCAGGTCAATGCCGACGGGGCTTCCGTCTTCGTGGCAGACCACCTGGACGTGACGGCCGCCAGCGGCGTGCAGTTGAACACGCTGGTCAACAGCATCGCCGTCGCCTCCAGCGGCACCGGCAACGTGCTCATCAACGAGTCCGACGACCTGCTGGTCGACGCCGTCACCGCCTACGACGGGGCCATCACCATCAAGACCGGCCGCGACATGAGCGTGCGTGAGGTGCGCAACTTCGTCGACGCCAGCGGCAAGAACATCGAGCTGCGCGCCGGCGGCAACCTGTACGTCGACCTGGTCGAGGCCGCCGTGAATGCCGGCGCCCAGAAGCAGTACGGCAGCGTGGTCGTGGAGGCGGCCGGCACGGTCAAGGAGCTTGCGGCGCTGCAGCGCGACGCCAATGGCGTGCTCACCGGCGGGTCGGCCTTCGACCAGTCCGCGGCCGACCTGTACGGCTACAACGTCAAGATCATCGCGCCCACCGTGCAGTCGGCCAAGCTGCTGTCGCAGGCCATGGACGAGGGCACGGGCGACGAGGTCGAGGTCCGCGTCATCAACAAGGCGGCTACCGCGTTCATCAGCACCAACGCGGCCACCGAACGCACCGTGGGCAACAACGCTGCCCAAAGCGCGGGCGGCGGCACCTTGCAGGTCCAGGCCACGACCACGGTCGAGGCGGGAACGGACGTGACCCAGCGCAGCCGCGTGCTGTTCGCAAACACCATTGCCGCCGGCCAGACCTACGCCGTCACCATCGACGGCAAGGCCAGCACGGTGACGAGCCAGAATGGCGAGTCCCTGGTGGACGTGCTGCAGCGCCTGGCCACCGCCATCGAAGCCGACCAGGCCGGCATCGACGTGACCGTGGACGCCAACGTGTTTGCGCTCTACCTGGACGCCAGGCAGCCGAACACGCCATTCACGCTCAGTGGCGTCACGGTGACCCAGCCCGTCAGCCAGGTGGTTACCGGTGCCCTGACCAACGACGGCCAGGTGCCCGCCACCGCCGCGGGCACCTCCGCCGCACAACGCTCGCTGGTGGAGTTCAATCCGGCCAACAGCGTGGCCAGCGGCTACGACTACAGCGTGGTGATCAATGGCCACGAGTACGCCGTGCGCGTGGGGGCCAATGCCTCGCTGTGGCTGACCGGCACCGGCGCCCAGGGCATCAGCGTGCAAGTCAAGGCCTGGACCGGCACCAGCGCGCTGGGCACCGCCACGGCCAGCACGGTGGCAGGCAGCCTGGGCACTGCCACGGTCACGGCCTCCACCAGCAACTCCCCGCTGAGCATCGACGCGGCAGGGTGGAGCGAGGTGGCCGGCGCCAGCTACACCGCCACCCTCGGCGGCGTGGCCTTCACCGTGCAGGCGGCCCAGGGCGACGACGATGCCGCGCTGGCCGAAAAGCTGCGCAAGGCCATCGACGACAGCAGCACCTACGCGGCCACCCGCTCCGGCGCGGTCATCAGCATCACCCTGCAGGATGGCAGCAGGGCCAACGCGGCCACCACCACCTCGCAGACGCCGCCTGACCGCACGCTCGACGTCTCCGCGCTCACGGCCCAGGCCGGTGCGCGCTACATCATCAGCGTGGGCAGCGTCTCGGTGACCGTGGATTACGCCAGCGGCAACCTGGCGCAGCAGATCGCCGACGCGCTCGACGCCACCAGCGGACTCAACGCCACGCAAAGCAACGGCGTGATCACGCTCAGCGACGGCGCGGCCGGCGGCGTGGACCCGCTCACGGACGCCATCTCCACCACGGTGCAGACCCTGCAGGCCATCAGCCTGTCGGCCCCGGCGACGCTCACGCCGTCGAGCCTGGCGGGCCAGCGGCTGGCCCTCACCGGGCTGCCCGTGACCGTGGGCAACCATTTCGTGCTGAACATCGGCGCCAAGAGCTTCGACGTGGCGGTGCAGGCCGGCGACACGCTGGCCTCCCTCTCGGGCAAGCTGGCCACGGCGATCAACAGCGACGCCACCTACGGCGCGTCGGCCACCACCGCCACGGTGGCGCAGACCTGGTCCTCGGTGGCCACGGCGCTGGACGCGCTCATCGAGACCGGCGAGGCGGTCAACGTGCTGCACACGCGCCTGGTGAACCTCGCCGGCGTGCAACCCGCCCCGGGCGACACGCTCACGCTGACCGTGGGCACCGACAGCGTCAGCTTCACCGTCGGCAGCGGTGACGTGGGCATGGACGGTGGCTACTACGCGCACCAGCTCGGCGACCGGCTCGCCGCGCTGAAGGCGGGCAGCATCGCCAAGTACGGCGTGGAGGTGTCCGACAGCGGCGAGCTGCTCATCACCAGCGGCGCCGATACCGCGGCCATCAGCTGCACGCTCAGCGGCGCCTCGGGCACCGGCGCCATCGTCGAGTCGGTGGAAACCTCCGCTGCGCGCCTGACGCTGCAGGCCCACGTCATCAACACCGCCTTCACCGTCAACGGTGCCGCGGTCAGCGCCGTGAGCGCCGTCAGCGATGCCGGCCGCTCGCCCACCACGGTGGCCGATGCCACGCACAAGCAGGTCAGCACCCTGGCTTTCAGCGGCAGCGTGTCCGCGGGCACCACTTACACGGTGGTCGTGGATGGCAAGGCCTATTCCGTCCAGAGCGGCGCCAACAACCACTACCTGACGTTCGGCAGCGCGGCTTCGAGCCTGCCCATCAGCCTGGACATCACCGACGAGTCGGACGTCAGCGTCACCAGCCCGCCCTCGGTGCGCACCTGGGTCAGCTCGGTGCGCGTGACGGCCCAGGGCTCGGCGCTGTCGCGGGTGCTGGACCTCACCGGCATGCCGCTGCAGGCCGGTTACAAGTTCAAGCTGACGGTGGGCAGCGTGACGGTGTCCTACACCGCCGCCAACTCCAGCGCCTCGGACGTGCTCAACGGGCTGGTCTCGGCGCTGGCCAGCGCCGGCAGTGCCAGCGGCCTGTCCGCCACGGCACTGAGCCTGAACGTGGCCAACAGCTGGAGCGGCGTGCTCGGTGGCCTGGAAAGCCTCATCGAGGCCGATGGCAAGGTCGCCGTCACCGCCAACACCGCCGGCCAGAGCCTCACGCTCACGGCGCTGCAGAACAACACCCCGTTCACCGTCAACGCGGTGAGCGTGGGCAGCCGCGCGGCCGTCTCCAGCGATCCGGCTGTGCCGGCCATCGCGGCCGGCACCAGCGTGGCCCAGGTCAGCAAGGTGGTGTTCGCCAGCCCGTCCAGCGCGGGCTACACCCTGGCCAACGGCCTGAAGCTGGCTCTCACCGTGAACAGCGTCGACTACGTCGTGACCGTGGGCCAGGACGGCGTCAGCGCCGACTGGGCGTCCGTCTTCGCGCGCTTCAAGACGCTGATCGAGGCCGGCCAGCAGGGTGCCGTCACGGCGGCCCAGGCCGCCGCCGCGGCCGAAGGCATGTCCTTCACCGGCACGCTCATCACGGTCAGCGGCGATGCCGCCTCGCGCACGCTCACCCTGACGGCGCAGACGGCCAACGTCGCGTTCCAGATCACCGAGGCGCAGGTGGTGGCCACCTTGACGCAGGAGGTGGACGGCGCGGTGAGCGACGAGGGCACCACGCCGCTGGTGGCCGTGGACCTGGTGCACAACGCGCCGCGTGCGCAGGTCAGCACCTTGACCTTCAGCGGCACGCCCAAGGCCGGCGTGAGCTACTTCGTCACCATCGACGCCAACACCTACCGCGTGGATGCCGACGCAAGCTCCACCTGGAGCTCGGTGCTGCAGTCGTTCAAGACCAAGCTCGAGGCTGGCGGCGTGGTGGGCGTCACTGTCGACGCGGCCCATCTCAAGCTCACGCTCACGGGCAGCGCCATCAACCGCAGCTTCGACGTCTCGGCGTCGGGGCTGGACGGCGCGGTGTCGCAGCTCACGCAGCAGGGCGACTACGTGCTGGTCGTGCCCGACCAGACGCCGGTCGACCAGTACGCGCTCCAGGCCACGGGCAACCTGACGGTCGTCAACCTGCCCAGCAAGGACAACGAGCTCATCAGCCTCGGGGCGGGCGGGTCTCTCGTGGTGGCCACCGATCTCAACGTGGGCACCGGCGCGGGCAACGTCACGCTCACGGCGGGCAAGGGCATCACCCTGGGCGGCAAGGTCACCGCGGGCAGCATGAGCGTGACCGCGGCCGACAACCTGACCATGACGACGGCCGTCAAGAACCTGGCCGTCACGCTCAGCACGCGAGCCGGAGTTCAGGACAAGAGCGACCTGACCATCCTGCAGCAGGATGCCGGCAGCCCGAACCTGACCATCACGACGCTGACGCTCGATGGCGGCGACATCGACATCGAAGCCTACGGCGACGTGGTCATCGGCCAGATCATCGTCACCGGCAACAACGCCGGCGGCTCGGTGCACATCGTCTCCAAGACCGGCAAGGTCAGCATCGGCAGCATGAACGCGGCCGGTACCGTGACCATCGAGGCCGGCAAGGGCGTGACGCTGGGCAGCGCCGGCGCCACCATCGACGCGCAAGCGCTGAGCATCGTGGCGGGCGGCGCCATCAGCGTCTACGAGGCCAGCGCGCTGGTGATCGACCAACTGCGCAGCACCACCGGCGACGCCGTGCTGGTGCAGGCCGGCGGCAACCTCACCCTCAACGCCGCCGTGGCGGCCACCGGGGTGCAGACGCACGGCGTGTCGCTGAGCACCAGCAACGGCGGCGTGCTCAGCATCAATGCCGGCATCTCCACGCAGTCCGGCGCGATCACGCTCAACGCCGCAGGCGGCCTGGTCCTGAGCGACGCCGGCGACCTCAGCACGGCGGGCGGCAGCATCAGCCTGGACGCCGGCACCGGCGCGCTCGCCATGGGCAGCGACACGCTGGTCGATGCCGGCACCGGCTCGATCACGCTGGACGCCGACGGCCTCGTCACCGTTGGCCGCCTGACCACCCGCTATTCAGGCGATCTCGTCATACGAGGCGGTGGCATCGTGTCGTTCAGCGACGGCATCACCGACATCGTGGCGTCCAACGCGACGTTGAAGATCACTTCGACCGCCGGCATCGGTGCCAGCGGTCAATCGCTCGAAGTCAAAGTACAAACCATGGATCTCTGGAACAGCGGCATCGGCGCGATAGCGGTCGAGGAAGTCGACAGCGTCGACATCCAGCAAGTCCACCAGGCCGCCAGCGGCAGCGTGGACATCCGTACCCAGCGAGGCGACATCCACGTGCTGGATGCCGGCCAGGGCATCTCGGCCACGACCGGCAACGTCAGCCTCTACGCGGGGCAGGGCGCCATCAGCCTGGGGGCGGCCAACGGCACGGCCATCGCCACCACCGGCGGCGACGTGAGCCTCGGGGCCGAGAAGGGCGACATCACGCTGGGCGCGGGCATCCGCGCCACGGCCGAGCCCAACGGCACGGCCGACATCTCGCTGCGTGCCGTGGACGGCTCGATCCTGGGCTCCACCGCGCAATGGAACACCGCCGCGGGGCCGGACCTGGCCTGGGCGCTGGGCAACGGCAAGTTCGCCGTCGACCAGGCCAGCGGCGCGGTCACGGGCGCCAACCTCACCGCCAGCGACACCCTGCTGCACGGCCTGAGCAACGGCACCACGCTGCGCTCGGCCGGTGGCGCCTACGTGCAGACCACCAGCGGCACCCTCACGCTCACGGCCAGCGGCGAGATCGGCCAGAAGACCCTCGGCTATGGCATCAGCCCGGCCGCCATCTTCGCGGACGCTTCCACCGTCATCGCCAGCAGCGGCACGCGCGCCAACGTCTCGGTGGTCACCACCGGCGCGGTGAACGTGGGCACGGGGTCCGACCCGGCGACGGCGGGCTCGCAGGGCGGCACCACCAACGTGATCAGCCTGGCCGGCAAGCAGTCCATCGGCTCCAATGTCGATGCCGCCGGCCAGGACATCACCATCGTGGCCAACGACGTCGACATCGACGCCACGCTGCACAGCGCAGGCGCCACCCTGACGGTCAAGCCGTCCGACGGCAGCACGCCCATCGTCATTGGCGACACCAGCACCGGCGGCTCGTCGCTGAACCTGGACACCAAGGACCTCGGCAACATCGGCGATGGCTTCGGCAACATCGTCATCGGCGGCGCGGGCAGCTCCAACACCATCCACATCGGCAACAGCGACGGCAGCGGCATCGTCCTCAATGCGCCCACCACGCTCTACGCCGATGGCACGGGCGGTGAAGTCTCCATCGGCTCCGACCTGAGCGCGCCCTCGCTGACGATCTTCGGCTCGGGCCACACCACCAGGCTCTCGGCCGACGTCAACGCCACGGCCGGCTCGGTCACGGTCAACGATTCGCTGCGGATCGCGGGCGACCGCAAGATCACGTCGGTGGCCGACATCACCCTCGGCACCAACGGCTACGGCTTCTTCATGGTGGGCGACAGCACGTCCACCACCGACAAGCTCACGCTGACGGCCGGCGGCAACATCAACGTCATCTCCGAAATCACCTCGGCCAAGGAAGCCGGAACCGACTACCTCAACGGCCTGACCATCACCCAGGCCAACAACGTGACCTTCCAGGAGATGGTCACGATCGACGGCAACTTCTCCATCAACGCCACGGGGTCGGTGGTCTTCAGCAAGGGCGTGCGCCTGCTCAACGGCGGCCACCTCACCATCACCGGCACCAGCAGCATCTACTTCGGCAGCGCCAGCAGCATCCGGCTCGACGGCGGCGGCAACCTGCTGCTCGAAGGCGACGAGATCGACCTGAGCATGGCCACGGGCGCGGTCACGGGCACCGGCAGCGTTACGCTGCGGCCCACGACCCGCGGCGAATCCATTGCCGTGGGCTCGCCCGACGGCGTGGACACCGACAACGTGCTCAACCTGGAGATGGCCGAGCTGCGCACGCTGAACTCGGCCTTCAGCAGCATCACCATCGGCTACGCCACCACGTCCAACGGCGTCACGCATGCGGACGTGTCCACGCTCTCCGGCACGGTCACGCTGGGCGCCAACAACGACGGCACCAACCCGATCTTCCGCAGCAACGTCGCCATCTACGGCGGCCAGATCAACGTCAGCGACTACAGCTACGACAGCTGGATCGTGCGCGTGGCATCGGGCAAGAAGATCGCGCTCGATGCCGTCAGCAACATCGACATCGCCAACGAGTTGGAGGCCGATTCGATCACGCTGTACTCGGCCACGGGCCGCATCACGCAGTCCGACGCCACGGCCGACGGCAAGAGCGGCGAAGCGCTGCGCAGCCTGGACCTCAAGGTCCAGGCCGCCACCGGCGTGAGCCTGGGCTCCGTCGAGACGCCGCTGCTGTCGGTGTCCAACTCGGGGCAGGGCGACATCAGCCTGGTGGTCAACGGTGCGCGCACCTCGGCTCCCTACGGACGCTTCACCAACACCCAGATCAGCGGCGACGTCGGCATCGCCAACCTGTCCCAGACGCTGTCCACCGGCAGCGGCGCCATCAGCCTCGTCGCCAAGGGCGGCACGGTCACCGTGCTGTCCGGCACCGTGAGCAACAGCGCCGCGCTGTCGCTCAACGGCGTGGCCACCACGGGCGTGACGCACGCCGGCACGGGCACGGTCAGCATCGAGGCGCAGGGCAGCGGCAAGAACCTGGTGGTCAACCAGGCCATCACCAGCCAGGGCGACCTCACGCTCAAGGCGGCCAACGCCCTCACCACCGCCACCGGCGTCCATCTCAACGCCACCGCCACCGGCAGCAACCTCGCCCTGACGGCCACCGGCGGCGACATCAGCCTGGGTGGCAACCTCGTCTCCGGCAGCCTGGGCAGCAGCGGCGGCACCGTGGCGCTGGTGGCCGGCGGCGCCCTGACCATGGCCGACGGCACCGGCATCACCTCCGCCGGCACGGGCGGCCGCGCCAGCCTGCAGGCCGGCGGCAACATCAAGCTCAGCAAGGTGACGGTGCAGGTGGGCGTGACGGTGACCAGCACCGGCGGCGCCATCATCGACAACCTCGGCGGCACCGGCCCCAACCTGGACGGCGACAGCGCCGACGCACTGCTCTATGCCGCCAACGGCATTGGCGCCGCAGCCGCCGAGCTGCAAACCCGAGTGGGCACCCTGGTGGCCACCGACACCACCAGCGGCGGCATCTTCATCGTCGAGGCCACGGACCTCACCATCAAGGGCTCGCTGCCGCCCGCGGACGCACCGCTGGGCCTGAGCCTGGGCGGCGTGGTCGCCGATGCCGGTCGCGTCTCGCTGGTGCTGAGCACCGGCAAGCTCACCGTCACTGGCGGCATCAGCTCCACCGCCACCGGCACGGCCGACAGCGGCAACATCCTGCTGCAGACGCTGGCCGGCGACATCGACATCGAAGGCAAGCTCAACAGCAGCGGCAACATCTCCGTGCTGTCCGCCGCGGCGCTGAACCTGGGCACCAATGCCGGCATGACGGCCCAGGTCAACGCGCTGGGCGCGGGCAAGACGGTGGACGTCGAGGCCGCCGGCCCCATCACCATGGGCGCAAGCTCCTCGCTGTCGGTCAACAACGGCGCGCTGCGCCTGAAGTCCGGCTCCAGCGTGGTGCTAGGCCAGCTCAGCGCCGGCACGGGCGCCGTCAGCGTCATCGCCGCGACCCAGATCACGGACGCGGACGCCGATGCGGCCGCGCAGGTCGTCAACATCAGCGCAGGCAGCGCGCGCCTGGCCGCGAGCACCGTCGGCACCTCCACCAACGCCATCGAGCTGAGCGTGGATGCGCTTGCGGCAGCCGGTACCACGGGGGGCCTGTTCCTGTCCGAGCGCGACGGCGTGGCCGTGGACAGCGTCGCCGCCGTCACGGTCAACCGGGTCTCCAACTTGGGTACGAGCTCGGCCCTGGCCGAAGCGGCTTCGCTCGCCGGCCTCACGCTGAGTGGCGACGGCGCCATCGTGCTGCGCAGCGGCACGGGTGCCGCGGGCGTGCTTGCCGTCAACTCGGCCATCGCCACGCCCAGCGGCAACGTGCTGCTGCAATCGGTCAACGGCGGGCTGGCCATCAACGCCGCCGTGAGCACGGGTGCCGGCAGCATGAGCCTGCGCAGCACCACGGCCCAGACTTACGGCGCCGGCGGCGATCTCACCGTCGCGGGCGGCACCATCGAGCTGGAGGCCTCCGGCGTGGCCGCGGGTATTGCCATGGACGCCGGCACGGTCTTGCAGACCGCCGGCGCCAACATCCGCGTGAGCGCCGGCGGCACGGTCGCGCTGGGCGTGCTGGACGCGCGCACCGGCACGGACCGCGCAGGCCAGACCCTGGCGAACCAGTCGGACTGGGGCTCGGTGGCCGTGGCCAGCAGCAACGGCTCCATCCTGGACGCCGGCGTGGCCGGTGACACCGACACCAACGTCTTTGCCAGCACGCTGCGCCTGTCGGCCGGCAATGCGGTGGGCGCTTTGGGCGCGGGCACGGCCAATGCGCTGGAAACCGAGGTGGCCACGCTCAGCGCCACGGGCGGCGCGGGTGGCCTCAACCTGGCTGACGCCAGCGCGCTGAGCCTGGGCTCGGTGGCGCCGGTGGCGGCCAACCGTGTCACGAACGTGGGCGGCGCCGGCAGCGGCGACCTGGTCGATGCCGGCGCGCAGGCCGGCTTGAGCACGGCCGGCAACGGCAGCATCGTGGTGCTGTCGGCGGGCGCCCTGAACGTGGACAGCGCCGTGTCCGCCAACGGCAGCGGCAACGTGCTGCTGCAGGCTGCCGCGGGCACCCTGGCGCTCAATGCGGCGCTGGGCAGCGGCAGCGGCCATGTGACGGTGCTGGCGCTGGGCGGCGGCATCTCGCAGGCCGCCACGAGCCAAATCACCACCGCGGGCAGCGGCTCGGTGGACGTCCAGGCCAGCCTGGGCATCAGCATGGCCGCAGGCGCGGGCGTGAGCGCCGCCGCGGACGTGCGCTACCAGGCGCAGGGCGGCGACCTGGCGCTCAGCGAGATCGTGAGCACCGGCGGTACGGTCACGCTGATCAGCAGCGCCAGCATCACCGATGGCGATGCCGCCACCGACGTGACCGCCGTGGCGCTGTACGCACAGTCCGGCCTGGCCGGCAGCATCGGCACGGTGGGCGACGAGCTGGAAATCAGCGTCGGCACGCTGGCCCTGTCTGCCGGCACGGGCGGTGCCGTGCTGCGCGAGGGCAACGGCCTGGTGGTCGGCGCCGTCAGCCTGACGACCCTGCAGCGCGTGGCGGCCACGGGCATCGCCACGGCGCAGAGCGGCAACTGGGAAGACCTCAACAGCGGCGCTTCGCTGATGCTGACGCTGAGCGCCGGCGACCTGACGCTCGATGGCGCAGGCGCAACGCCTTCCCAGGCGATCAGCGCGGCCAGCGATGTCCTGCTGAAGACGGAGGCCGGCGCGGCCACCCTCAACGCCGGCGTGGATGCGGGCAACGGCAACCTGTCCGTGCTCACCACGGGCAGCCAGACCTACGGCGTGGACGGCGACCTGCAGAGCGCAGGCGGCATTGCGCTGGAGGTCTTGAACGCCGGCACGATTGCCATGGCTGCCGGCACGCTGCTGCGCAGCAACGGCGCCGGCATCGTCGTGAAGGCGCCGGGCGAGGTCACCCTGGGCGTGCTGGATGCGCGCACCAGTGCGGACCGCGCCGGCGAAGTGCTGGCGCACCAGTCCGACTGGGGCACCGTGGCCGTGGCGGGCAGCAGCATCCTGGATGCGGATGCGGCCGGTGACTCGACGGTCAACGTGTACGCCAACGGGCTGCGCCTGCAGGCCACCGACGCCATCGGTGTCCTGGGCGAGGGCAGCGTCAACGCGCTGGAGACGGAGGCCGCCGTGCTGGCCCTGTCCGCCGGCGCGGGCGGCATCAGCCTGGCCGAGGCCAGCGCCGTGAGCGTGGGTGCGGTGGCGCCGCTGGTCGTCAACCGCAGCGTCTTCGGCGGCACGTCCTCCGTGGCGTCCACCCTCGCGGGCGTGGCCACCACGGGCAACGGCACCATCGTGGTGGTCTCGTCCGGCACGCTCAGCGTGGACAGCGCCGTGTCGGCCGACGGCAGCGGCAACGTGCTGCTGCAGGCCAAGGCGGGCGATCTGGCGCTCAACGCCGGCATCAGCAGCGGCAGCGGCCACATCACGGTGCTGGCGGCGGCGGCACTGGCGCAGGCGGCGGCGGGCGACATCTCGACCGCGGGCGCCGGCACGGTGGACGTGGAGGCCGGCACCGGCATCACCATGGCCAACGGCGCCAAGGTGAGCGCCGCATCCGATGTGCGCTACCAGGCGCTGGGCGGTGACCTGGTGCTGGGTGAGATCGCCACCGGCTCCGCGGCGGTGGTGCTCATCGCCGGCGGCAGCATTGTCGATGGCGACACGGACAATGACGTCACGGCCGCGACGCTGTATGCCCGCACCGGCTCGGCCGGTGCCATCGGCTCCAGCACCGACGCGCTGGACATCACGGTGGACACGCTGGCCCTCTCGGCCGGCACCGGTGGCGCCTTCGTCACCGAGGCCGATGGCCTCGTCATCGGCAGCGTGAGCCTGGCCGGGCTTCAGCGCGTCGGCGACACCGGTGCCACCGAGTCGCACAACGGCGAATGGGAAGACCTGCTGGGCGGCGGCGCGCTCATCGTCGTTGCGACGGCCGGCGACCTCACCGTCGGCGGCGGCAGCACCACGGCCGCGCTGGGCGTGGCCGCGGCCGGCAACGTGCTGTTGCAGGCGGCCGCGGGCGAGCTTCGCGTCAATGCCGCCGTGACCTCCTCCGGCGGCAGCCTGAGCATCCTGAGCTTGGGCAGCCAGAACTATGGCGTCGATGGCCACCTCATGAGCGCGGGCGGTAGCATCGACGTGGCCGCGCTGGGCGCGTCCAGCACGGTGACGATGAACGCCGCCACGACGCTGCAGACCAGCGCTGCCAACATCCGCGTGAGCGCCGGCGGCACGGCCACGCTGGGCGTGCTGGATGCCCGCACCGATGCCGACCGCAGCGCCAAGGTGCTCACGCACCAGGCGGCGTGGGGCTCGGTGGCCGTGGCGAGTGCTCACGGCGCCATCGTGGACGCCGGCGTGGCCGGCGACGCCGACATCAACGTCTACGCCCAGGCGCTGCGCCTGTGGGCGGCGGATGCCATCGGGGTGCTCGGCGCAACGACCGCCAATGCACTGGAAACCGAAGTGGCCAGCCTCAGCGGCCGTGCCGGCGCCGGTGGCATCAACCTGTCCGACGCCAGCACCGTCGCCGTCGACGCGGTGGGGCCCGTCACGGTCAGCCGCGTCACGGCCCTGGGCAGCCAGAGCGAAACCGACGTCGCGGCCCAGTCGGACCTGGTCGTCACGGCGGGCAATGGCGCCATCGTGCTGCGCACCGTCACGGGCGACCTCGTGCTCAACGACGGTGCCGCGGGCGGCGACAACGTGGCGGGCACTTCGGTGCGCGCCG
The DNA here is from genome assembly GCF_034427735.1 of Azohydromonas lata. Taxonomy (NCBI): domain Bacteria; kingdom Pseudomonadati; phylum Pseudomonadota; class Betaproteobacteria; order Burkholderiales; family Sphaerotilaceae; genus Azohydromonas; species Azohydromonas lata. Next base: position 3,563 of record NZ_JAXOJX010000061.1, on the reverse strand, counting down.
CGGGCAGCGGCAACGTCCTGCTCATGGCCGGCGGCAGCCTGCAGGCCGGCGCCGACGTCGGCAGCACCAGCGGCCATGTCAGCCTCGTGGCCGCCGGCAGCCTGACGCTCACCACGGGCGCCGACATCGCCACCGCCGGCGCCGGGACCCTGGACCTGCGCGCGCAAGGCGGCGTGCTCAGCCTGAGCCCCAGCAGCACGCTCAGCGCCGGCAGCGGCGACATCCGTGTGCAGGGCAAGACCGATGTCCAGCTGGGCGGGCTCATCAGCACCGCGGGCCAGGTCGCGGTCTACGCCGATACCGGCAGCATCCTCGACGCTGGCGCGGACGACGCCACGCTCGACATCCAGGCCGCGGCAGCCAAGCTCAGCGCCGCGCTGGGCGTGGGCGTGCTGGGCGCGGGCGCCAATGCCATCGAAACCGCGGTCGGCACGCTCAGCGCACGCGCCGCGGACGGCGGCATCAACGTGCTCAACGCCGGCGGCCTGACCGTGGGCACGGTCGCCGTGACCGTGCAGAACGTGGCCCTGGACGGCACCAGCGCCGACCTGGACGGCGTGGAGATGTCGGACCTCGTCACCTCCGCCGGCGACGGCAGCATCGTGCTGCGCACCGCTGCCGGGGGCATCACGCTTGATGACGGCACGGCCAACACCGGCAATGCCGGTGTGGCCGGCCGCGCCGTGAGCGCCAACGGCGCCGGTTCCATCCTGCTGCAGGCCCAGGGCGGCGGCGACCTGGCCGCCAACGCTGACGTCGTCAGCGGCACGGGCCACATCACGCTCAAGGCCGCGGGCAGCGTGCTGCTGGGCAGCGCCACGGCCACGGGCGTGGACGTGCGCACCGGGCTGGACGGCACGGTGTTCATCCAGGCCGTTGCCGGCGCGCTGACCATGGCGGGCGACGTCCGCGTCACCGCCACCGACAGCAGTGCGCGCCTGAGCGCGGGCACGACCTTGACGCTGGCCAATGTCACGGCGGCCAACGTCAGCCTGCTGGCCGACACGGGCGCCATCGTCAATGCCGTGGGCAGCACCAGCAACGTCGTTGCGGACAGCCTGCGCATGGTGGCCGACGACGCCATCGGCACGGCCGCGCGCCACCTGACGCTGTCCGTGGGCACGCTCACGGCGCGCAGCGCAGGCACCGACAGTGCCGGCATCTACCTGGACCAGGCCCGCGCAGTGACCGTGGATAGCGTAGCCGTGACGGTGACGCAAGTCGCCGCAGGGGCCGCCCTCTCGGCGCTCGACGACGCCGCGCAGTCCGATCTGGTGGCGCTCAACGGCGGCAACGTGGTGCTGGTGGCGCAGGGCGCGGTGACGCTCAACGACGGCAGTGCCAACACCGGCAACGCCGGCGTGGCCGGCACGGCCGTCAGCGCCGACGGCGGCGGTTCCATCCTGATCGACGTGAAGGCCGGCAACCTGTCGGTCAACAGCGACATCGCCAGCGGCGCGGGGCACGTCACGCTCAGGGCCGCGGGCAGCGTGCTGCTGGGCAGCGCCACGGCCTCCGGCGTGGACGTGGGCACGGGCGGCGCGGGCACGGTGTCCATCAGCGCCGATGGCGGCGCGCTGACCATGGCTGGCGACGCCCAGGTCACGGGCGCCAGCGCGCGGCTGCATGCGGCGACCTCGGTCACCGTGGGCAACGTCACGGCCGCCAATGTCAGCCTGGTGGCCGACACGGGCGCCATTGCCAATGCGCTGGGCAGCACCACCAACGTCACGGCGACGAGCTTGCGCCTGCAGGCCGACGACGCCATCGGCACGCTCGGCCGCCACCTGACGCTGGCCGTGGGCACGCTCACGGCGCGCAGCGCAGGCACCGACAGCGCGGGCATCTTCCTGGACAACGCCGGGGCGGTGACGGTGGACAGCGTGGGCGTGAGCGTCACGGAACTGAGCGCCGACGCAAGCACGTCGCCGGTCAGCGACGCCGCGCAGTCCGATCTCGTGGCGCTGAACAAGGGCTCTATCGTCCTGGTGGCCGCCGGGTCCGTCACGCTCAACGATGGCAGCAGCAACGGTGGTGTGGCAGGGCTGTCCGGCATGGCAGTGAGCGCCACGGGCACGGGCTCCATCCTCATCCAGGCCACGAGCGGTGACTTGGTCGTCAACAGCGACGTTGCCACCGGCACGGGCCAGATCACGCTCAAGGCCGCGGGCAACGTGCTGCTGGGCAGCGCCACGGCTGTGGGCGTGGACGTGAGCACGGCCAGCACGGGCACCGTCTCCATCGATGCCGAGGGTGGCGCGCTCACCATGGCAGGCGACGCCTGGGTCATCGCCACCGACAGCAGCGCACGCCTCAATGCCGCCACGACCATGACCGTGGGCAACGTCACGGCGGCCAACGTGAGCCTGGTGGCCGATGCGGGCGCCATCCTCAACGCCGCGAACAGCACGAAGAACGTCTCGGCGAACGTGCTGCGCTTGCAGGCCGACGGCGCCATTGGCGCGGCCGACCGTCACCTCACGACGGCCGTGAGCGTTCTGACGGCTCGCAGCAATGGCAACCTCGGCGCAGGCATCTACGTCAGCGAGGACGATGCCGTGACCGTGGGCACCGCGGGTGTGCTCGCAGTCGAGTTCGGCAGCAACGGCATGACGAGCGCCGCTGCCGATGCCGACCAGTCGGACCTGGTGTCGCTGAACAACGGCCACATCGTGTTGGTGGCCGGCGGCACGGTGACGCTGAACGACGGCACGGCCAACGGCGGCAGCGCCGGCGTGGCCGGCACGGCAGTGAGCGCCGCCGGCACGGGTTCCATCCTGTTGCAGGCCACGAGCGGTGACGTGATCGTCAACGGCGACATCGCCAGCGGCACGGGCCACATCACGCTCAAGGCTGCGGGCAGCGTGCTGCTGGGCAGCGCCACGGCCACGGGCGTGGACGTGAGCACGGCCGGCACGGGCACGGTGTCCATCAGCGCTGAAGGCGGCGCGCTGGCCATGGCCGGCGACGCCCAGGTCGTGGGCGCCAGCGCACGGCTGCATGCGGCGAGCACGGTCACCGTGGGCAACGTCACGGCCACCAGCGTCAGCGTGGTGGCCGACACGGGCGCCGTCGCCAACGCGCTGGGCAGCACCACCAACGTCACGGCGACGAGCTTGCGGCTGCAGGCTGACGACGCCATCGGCACGGCCGCGCGCCACCTGACGCTGGCCGTGGGCACGCTCACGGCGCGCAGCGCGGGCACCGACAGCGCGGGCATCTTCCTGGACAACGCCGGGGCGGTGACGGTGGACAGCGTGGGCGTGAGCGTCACGGAACTGGGCGCGGGCGCAGCCACTGCGGTGGTGAGCGACGCGGCGCAGTCGGACCTGGTGTCGCTGAACAACGGCCACATCGTGTTGGTGGCCGGCGGCACGGTGACGCTGAACGACGGCACGGCCAACGGCGGCATCGCCGGCGTGGCCGGCACGGCGGTGAGCGCCGCCGGCACGGGCTCCGTTCTGGTGCAGTCGCTGGGCGGCAACCTGGTGGTCAACGGCGACATCGCCAGCGCCACGGGCCACGTCACGCTCAAGGCTGCAGGCAGCGTGCTGCTGGGCAGC
>NZ_JAXOJX010000060.1:0-39618 GCF_034427735.1 Azohydromonas lata | reverse complement strand
CCGCTGGAGCCGCCCGCGCCCGTGGCCGCGCCGCCGGCCCCACCGGTGCCTCCGGCGCCGCCCGCGCCACCGGCCGCGCCGCCGCAGCCCAAGACCATCGCCATCAGCGCCGTCGAGTACCTCACGCCGCCGGTGCTGAACTACCCGGCCGCCGCGCGCCGCGCCGGCGAGTCCGGCCGGGTCAACGTGCGCGTGCTGGTGGACGCCAGGGGCATGCCGCAGCAGATGCAGTTGACGCGCTCCTCCGGATTCGCCCGCCTGGACGAGGCGGCGCTCGCCACCGTGCGCGCCACCCGCTTCAAGCCCTACATGGAAAACGGCCAGCCCCACGCCTTCTGGGTGCTGATGCCCCTGATCTTCGAACTGGAGGAATGAGCCATGAACGAAACCCAAACCGCCGTGGGCTTCGCCCATTTCCTGGCCCAAAGCGATGCCGTGGGCAAAGGCCTGCTGCTCATCCTCGTGGGCATGTCGGTGCTGTCCTGGGCGCTGATTGCCATCAAGGGCATCGCGCACCTGCTGCGCAAGAGGCGCAGCGAGCACTTCCTGCGCTTCTTCTGGGACGCGCGCTCGCTCGATGAGGTGGGCAACGAGATCAGCACCCACGGCGCGCACGACCCGTTCTCGCACCTGACCGCGCATGCCATGCACGCGCAGTCGCACCACGCCAAGTACGGCTCGGCCAAGCTCAGCGAGGCCGGCTCGGCGCAGGATTTCGTCACCCGCACCATCAAGAAGGTGCTGGACGAGGAAACCACCCGGCTGGAGAACGGCCTGACCGCCCTGGCCACCGTGGGCGCCACCGCGCCGTTCGTGGGCCTGTTCGGCACGGTGTGGGGCGTCTACCACGCGCTGCTGGCCATCGGCATGAGCGGCGCGGGCACGCTGGACAAGGTGGCCGGCCCCGTGGGCGAGGCACTGATCATGACCGGCATCGGCCTGGCCGTGGCCATCCCCGCGGTGGTCGCCTACAACGCCTTCACCCGCAGCAACCGCGTGCTCAATGCCCGGCTCGACGCCTTCGCCTTCGAGCTGCTGACCTTCCTGTCCATGGGCCAGACCATGAAGCCCGCGTCGGCCGAGCCGGCGGCCGAGCAAGGCGGCAACGTGCGCGGCCTGCGCGCAGCCAGCTGACGCCCCACGCGCCGACCGATTCCAAGGAGCCCAAGCCATGGCCTTCGCCAGCTTCGACCGCAAGACCTCTTCCGCGCCGGTGTCCGACATCAACATGGTCCCGCTCATCGACGTGATGCTGGTGCTGCTGGTGATCTTCATCGTCACCGCGCCGCTGCTCACCCACGCCGTGAAGCTGGACCTGCCCAAGGCCAGCAGCGCCGTCAACCAGGCGCCGCCGCAGAAGGTGGAGTTCGCCATCGACGCCGCCGGCCAGCGCTTCTGGAACGGCGAGATGGTCACGCGCGAGGACGCCGCCGCGCGCTTCGCCGCCGAGGGCGCCAAGGATCCGCAGCCGGAAGTGCACCTGCGCGCCGACCAGTCGGTGGCCTACCGCTTCGTGGCCGAAACCCTGGCCGACGCCTCCAAGGCCGGGCTGTCCAAGGTCGGCTTCGTCAGCACGCCAGAGACGCCCTGATCCTGCGGGCCGCGCGGCCTACCGCCGCGCGCCCGTTCCCCGTTTCCCCTTCCCTCTTGAACGGGCGCCGCGTGCGTTCCGGCCGAACTCACCCTGGAGATTTGCATGACCACAAGAACCGACCGCCGCGCCCTGCTGCCGCTGGGCGCCCTGGCCGCGGGATTCAGCATTGCCGGCGCCGCGCTGGCGCAGCAGGCCGACGCCCCGGCCGCCAAGGACAGCGAGGCCGTGATGCCCGCCGTGCGCGCCAAGGCCGCCGGCGAGCCCAAGGGCAACGACAGCCTGCGCACCACCACCACCACCATAGGCAAGGGCAAGCAGGCGCTGCGCGACATCCCGCAGTCCGTGACGGTAGTGACGGAAAAGCTCATTGAGGACCGCAACCTCGACACGCTCAAGGAAACGCTTAAGAACACCGGTGGCGTGAGCTTCATGGCCGCCGAGGGTGGCGAGGAGGACATCCGGCTGCGTGGCTTCTCTCTGCAGCAGTCGGGCGACATCTTCGTGGACGGCATGCGCGACCCGGCCTTTTACGAGCGCGACACCTTCAACTACGACCGCCTGGAGTTGCTGCGTGGCTCGGCCTCCATGCTGTTCGGCCGCGGTTCCACCGGTGGTGCCGTCAACCAAGTCAGCAAGTTGCCGCAGCTCAGCGATGAGCACGAGGTGCGCACGACTTTGGGCAACCATGCCTACCGCCGCATCACCGGCGACTTCAACATCCAGACCGGCGACGAGTCGGCGCTGCGCTTGAACGCGATGTACACCAAGGCCGACAACAACGGCTCAGGCAGCAGCATTGAGAAAGGCGGTGCCGCAGGCGCCTTCCGCACCGGCATAGGTACATCTGACGAGTTCACGGTGTCGTTGTTCCACCTCAACAACAACAACGGCATGAACTACGGGCTGCCGTGGATCAGGTCCACTGCCGGTCCGACGTCCACACCTTCGCTCAATACCCTGCTGCCGGGCCTCAAGCCGTCGGCCTACTTCGGCGCGGCCAGCGACTACAACGATGGCGCGGCCTCCATGGGTACGCTGACCCACCTGCACCGCTTCAGCAACACTGTCGAGCTGCGCACCTCGCTTCGCAAGGGACGTTTCGAGCGCGACCAGCACGCCAGCACCATCCGTTTTGCTGGGACCGCAGGCACTCTTGCAAACCCTATCGCAAACCCCGCTGCAGTGGATTTGAGCAACTTCGGGCCGTCTACCGTGCTTAACCGGGGTGCTCAAAACAAGATCCAGGACTTTGAAACGACCATGCTTCAAAGCGACCTGAGCGCCAAGTTTGATGCGCTGGGCGTCAAGCACTCAGTGCTGGCGGGCGTGGACTTTGCCAAGGATGAGAAAACCCTCTACCGGGCTACGGTGCCAACGGGCGTCAACCTCAACAAGGGTCAAGTCCGCGTCGACGGCACCGAGCTGGGCAACCCCTGGGTTGATGAAAGCCAGCGCGTGTTGAGCCCCATGTCCGGCTACGACGGGCACAACTGGGGCGTCTACGCACAAGATCTGGTCCAGGTGGCGCCGAGTTGGAAGGTTTTGGGCGGCGTGCGCTATGACTCGACCAAGGTGGACTTCCGACGCATCTCGGTCGCCGATGACACCACATCTCAAACGTTCAAGGCTTCCGAATGGAGCCAGCGTTTCGGCGTGCTGTTCCAGCCCAATGATCTGCAGTCCTACTATTTCTCGTGGGGCAATTCCTTCAACACGTCGGCCGACTTGCTGGTCAACGGTGGCAGCGGCAACGTGGATATGGCCAAGCTGGCCAACACGCCGCCCGAGTCCAGTGAGAACTTGGAGCTCGGTGCCAAGCTGGACAGCGAGAGCGGTCGCTTCACCACCCGTGTGGCACTGTTCCGCTCCACCAAGAAGAACGAGCGCAACCTCGACGAGCCGTCCAACGACTCCTTCCTGCTGTCGGGCAAGCGCCACGCCACGGGCTTCGAGCTTGACCTCACCGGTCGAATCACGCCGCAGTGGGAGGTGTACGGCTCGTACATGTGGATTCCTTCGGCCAAGGTGGACAAGGCCGCCAGCGCCACCTTCGGCAACCGCGAGGGTGACCGTCCAGGCCTGACGCCCAGACACAGCGGAACGATCTGGACCACCTACCAGTTCACGCCCCAACTGCGTCTGGGTGCTGGGGTGAACTTCCGCAGCAAGCAGGCGCCGGCCGACCTCGCGGTCAGTACGACCAACCCGGACGACTCGCGTTGGGAAGTGCCGGGCTGGGCCACCGTGGACCTGATGGGCGAGTACGCCTTCAACGACAAGATGTCGCTCAAGGTCAACGTCAACAACGTGGCCGACAAGTACTACGCTGATTCGCTCTACCGTGGCCACTACATCCCTGGCTTTGGCCGGCTGGTGCAGGCGACGCTGATCACCAAGTTCTGATCTGATCCGTCTTGAAGCCTGAGCACGGTGGCCGCTTCCTGCAGGAAATGGCCGCCGTGCCTGCTTGACAACCCACCACTGCGCGAGCACCCATGCTTCTCCACGTTCCCGAAGTCCTCACGCCAGACGAACTGCGGCAGTGCCGCGACCTCCTGCGCGACGCGCCCTGGACCGATGGCCGCGCCACCGCCGGCGCGCAGTCGGCCGTCGTCAAGAACAACGAACAGCTGCCCTCGCGCTGCGAGCAGGCGCAGGCGCTGCAGGCCATCGTCCTGCGCGCGCTCGAGCGCCACCCGCTGTTCTTCTCCGCGGCGCTGCCCAAGCGCATCTTTCCGCCCATGTTCAACCGCTATGGCGGCACGGCCAACACCTACGGCCCGCACGTGGACATGGCCGTGCGCCACACCGCGCAGGGCGGCGTGCGCGTGCGCACCGACGTTTCCTGCACCCTCTTCTTCGCCGACCCCGACGAGTACGACGGCGGCGAGCTTGAAATAGACGACACCTTCGGCAGCCGCCGGGTGAAGCTGCCCGCCGGCGACATGGTCCTCTACCCCGGCACCAGCGTGCACGGCGTGGCGCCCGTGACGCGCGGCCACCGCCTCGCCAGCTTCTTCTGGATAGAGAGCATGGTGCGCAGCGACGAGCAGCGCCGGCTGCTGTTCGACCTGGACATGGCCCTCATGCGGCTGCGCGAGCGCGAGGGCGAATCGGCCGAGGCCGTCGCGCTCACCGGCACCTACCACAACCTGCTGCGCATGTGGGCCGACACCTGAGCCGCGGCCTGATCCACCGAGCACCGCCATGAACCGCCCGCAGATCCCGGCCGACGTCGCTTGCACCGCCGACTACGAGCCCCACGCGCGCGAGCGCATGGACCCCGCCGCCTGGGCCTACCTCTGCGGCGGCGCGGGCGACGAGATCACGCTGCGCGCCAACCGCGAGGCCTGGGACGCGCTGCGGCTCATCCCCCGCGTGCTGCGGTCGTTGGCCAACGGCAGCGCCGCCATCGAACTGCTGGGCCGGCCGCTGCAAAGCCCGCTGCTGGTCGCGCCCATGGCCCACCAGCGCCTGGCCCACCCCGACGGCGAGGCCGCCACCGCGCTGGCCGCCGCGGCGCAGGGCGCCGGGTTCGTCTTCAGCGCGCAGGCCAGCCTGCGCATGGAGGACGTGGCGGCGCTCGTCCGCGACGAGGCCGGCCGCGGCCCGCTGTGGTTCCAGCTCTACCTGCAGCGCGAGCGCGCCCACACGCTGGAGTTGATAGAGCGCGCCGAGGCCGCAGGCTTTGAAGCCCTGGTGCTCACGGTGGACGCGCCTTCCTCCGGCGCACGCGACCGCGAGCGCCGCGCCGGCTTCCGGCTGCCGCCGGGCATCGCCGCGGTCAACCTGCGCCCGCAGGCACCGCCGCCGCCCAACGCTGACTTCTTCAGTGAAATCGTCGCGCAGGCACCGACCTGGGACGACGTGGCCTGGCTGTGCTCGGCCACGCGGCTGCCGCTGCTGCTCAAGGGCGTGCTGCACCCCGACGACGCGCGCCAGGCACTGGCCGCGGGCGCGGCCGGCCTCATCGTCTCCAACCACGGCGGCCGCACCCTGGACACCGCCGTGAGCACCGCGCGCGTCCTGCCGCGCATCGCCGACGCCCTGGGCGGCGCGCTGCCGCTGCTGGTGGACGGCGGCGTGCGCCGCGGCACCGACGTGCTCAAGGCCCTGGCCCTGGGCGCCAACGCCGTGCTGCTGGGCCGCCCCGTGCTGCACGGCCTGGCCACCGCAGGCGCGTTGGGCGTGGCCCACGTGCTGCGCCTGGTGCGCGACGAATTCGAGATTGCCATGGCCCTCACCGGCTGCGCCCGCGTGGCCGACATCAACCCGCGCCTGCTCGACAAAGCCTCCTGAGGCGTCCTGAAATGGAGCAAGGGCAGCTTCGCCCCGTGCCGCGCCTGCACCCGGCCTGAAACCGCTGGTCGCCACCGGCAGGCCGGCTTTTGATGCGGCCGTGCCACAAATGGCCCACGCATGTTGACGCAAGTGATTCTGAAACCGGTTTCCTAGAGGGAAATACAGCGGACTTGGCTTCTCACTCCCCTGGGCGCGCAGTACCATTTGCCCCGCAGGGTGCCGCAGAGAAAAGAGGGTTCACGCAGCCTTCGCCCCACCCGGCGCATCAACCAGTAATTGATGGAGAGAATCCAAATGGCAACTGCAAAGAAAGCCGCGTCCAAGACGGTCGCGGCCAAGAAGGCCCCGGCCGCCAAGAAGGCCGAGACGGCAGCCAAGCCTGCCGAAGCCGGCAAGCGCAGCCCCAACGCTGCTTTCATGAAGGAAATGAAGCCCAGCGCCCAACTCGCGGCCGTCATCGGCGACAAGCCCATGCCGCGCACCGAAGTCACCAAGAAGGTGTGGGACTACATCAAGGCCAACAACCTTCAGGACGCTGCCAACAAGCGCATGATCAATGCCGACGCCAAGCTGAAGGACATCTTCAAGAAGCCTCAGGTGTCCATGTTCGAAATGACCAAGCTCATCAACGAACACCTCAAGTGAGACCAGCGGGCTGAAGGCGCCGCCAACGCGCCACCCCCGCCCGCCTCCACTGCAAAGCCGGCCTCAGCGCCGGCTTTTTCATGGGCGCCTGATCGTGCTTGCCGCCGCGCAGCCCGCGCACTTCCCCACGCTCTGCTGTCTATCGGGGCGCCCATCGTTTTCCCGCCCGCACGGGCTTGGTTTCTGGCCATGAATTGAGAACGATTCTCATTGCTGTGATAGGCTGCCGCAGCCTGTTCAACTTCACGCAAGGGAAGCCATGAAGCCTGTCGTTCTCGCCGCCGCCGCGCTGGGCATTGCTGCCAGCCTGGGCTCCACCGCCGCCTTCGCCAAGGCCAACTGCAAGGCCTATCCCAAGGAGGAATGGCTCAAGGAAGACGACGCACGCTCGCGCATCGAGGCCCAGGGTTACAAGATCAACAAGTTCAAGGTCGACGGCAACTGCTACGAGATCTACGGCCGCGCGCCGGACGGCCGCAAGGTCGAGATCTACTACGACGCCAAGACGCTCAACCCCGTCAAGACCGAGTACGGGGACTGACGGCCATGCCCGTCGCGCCCGCAACCGCCGCCCGCGTGCGCGTCTGGGACGCCCTGGTGCGGCTGGCGCACTGGACGCTGGCCGCCGTGGTGCTCGTCAACCTCGTGCGCGACGACGGCGACCAGATCCACCGCCTGATCGGCTACGTGGGCGTGGGCGCCGTGGCGGTGCGGCTGCTGTGGGCGCTGCTTGCGCGCGGCCCGGCCAGCTTGGGCGCGCTCAAGCCCTCTCTCTGCGCCACGCGCGGCTACCTGCAGGCCGGCGCGCCGCGCTGTGTGGCCCACGACCCGCTGGGCCTGTGGATGGTGTGGCTGCTGTGGCTGCTGGTGCTGCTGCTGGGCCTCACGGGCTGGATCAGCCGGCTCGACGCCTTCTGGGGCGAGGACTGGCCCGTGGACATCCACGCCTGGCTGGCCGACGCGCTCATCGTCTGCGTGGTGGTGCACCTCTTGGGCGTGGCCAGCATGAGCTGGCATTGGCGCGAGAACTTGCCCGCCGCCATGCTCACCGGCCGCAAGCGCGCAGGCGAGGACGCTTCTCATTAACGCCAAAACCCGGCGGGCGCCAGCCCGGCGCCGGGCCGGCACGCCTTCATAGCGGTCTTATTTCACGACCAGGCCTTGTGAAGCGCAGGCCCGGCCGACGCCGCCGCGCGCATGATGCGCGCGTCAGCAACTTGTTTTCCCGCTCACGACATGCAAGGCCACCCTGCCGTCATCGATGCCCTCAACGCCCTGCTCACGGGCGAGCTCGCCGCGCGCGACCAGTACTTCATCCACTCCCGCATGCTGGAGGACTGGGGCTACACCAAGCTGGCCGCGCGCATCTCGCACGAGATGGAGGACGAGACCGGCCACGCCGACGTGCTGATCAAGCGCATCCTCATGCTCAGCGGGCGGCCCAACATGGTCCCCTCGCCGCTGAACGTGGGCCAGGACGTGCCCGGCATCCTGCAGGCCGACCTGGCGGTGGAGTACTCGGTGATCACGCACCTGCGCGAGGTCATCGCCCTGTGCGAGCGCGAGCGCGACTACGTCACCCGCGACCTGCTGCTGCCCATGCTGGAAGACACCGAGGAAGACCATGCCCACTGGCTGGAGCAGCAGCTCGGCCTGATCAACGCCGTGGGCCTGCAGAACTACCTGCAAAGCCAGATGGGCTGAGCCGGCAGGGCCGGCGCACTTTCTCGTCATGCCTGCGAAAGCGGGCATCCACGCTGGCCACGCTGCTGCCCGGCGTTCGTGGACACCCACCTTCGCGGGTGTGGCGAAAACGGGCTTACCCGCGCCGAGCCGGTGCCCTCAAGGCAGCCACGCCTCCAGCGCCTTCCACATCTGCGCGATGGAAATGGGCTTGGTCCAGTAGTCGTCGAACCCGGCTTTTTTCGCCGCGCGCGCCTGCTCGGGCATGGCGTCGGCCGACAGCGCGATGCAGGGCAGTTGGGCCGTGAGCGGATCGGCGCGCAGCGCCGCGACGATGTCCAGCCCCGTCATGTCCGGCAGGTTCATGTCGATGAGCAGCAGTTGCGGCGCGTCCTCGCGCGCCGCCCGCAGGCCGGAGGCGCCATCCGGCTCCACCTGCAGCGACCAGCCCGCCTGGCCGCGGAACATCTCCGTCATCAGCAGCACGTTCAGCGGCTCGTCCTCGATGTAGAGAACGCGCCGGGGCGGCCTGGCCTGGTCGCCGCCCGTGGGGGAAGAAACGTCAGCCGACATGCCGCTGCAGGAAGTCCAGCGTGCGCTGTCGCGCCAAGTCGGCGCTGGCGGGCTCGAAGGCCGCGCGCTGGTCGCAGTTGAAACCGTGGTCGGCCGGGTAGACGTGCACCTCCACCTCCGGGCGCGCCTGCGTGAAGGCCTGCACCTGGGGCTGCGGGATGAGGTGGTCGCGCTCGCCGAAGTGCATGAGCACGGGGCAGCGCGGCTGCAGCGCCGCCTGGTCCGGGATGCCGGCGCCGTAGTAGCTGATGGCGGCCGACAGGCCGTCCACCTTGCACGCCGCCAGCCACGTCATCAGCCCGCCCCAGCAATAGCCGACGATGCCGACCTTGCCCGCCTGTGCGCCCTCCGCCACCGCGGCGGCGATGTCCAGCAGCGCGAGGTCCTGCTTGGACGCCATCTTCAGCTCGCGGCCGCGCTGGACGTCGTCCTCCGTGTAGCCCAGCTCCACGCCGCGCTGCAGCCGGTCGAACAGCGCCGGCGCGATGGCCACGTAGCCCTCGGCTGCATAGCGCTCGGCCACGGCGCGGATGTGCGAATTCACGCCAAAGATTTCCTGCAGCACCACCAGCGCGCCGCGCGGCGTGCCCTGGGGGCGGGCCACGAAGGCACCGAAGCGGTGGCCATCGGCGGCCTGCAGTTCTTGCACGGGCATCAACGTTCTCCCTTGAGTTGCTGTAAGCGGCGCTCCACGAAGTCCAGCCGGTCCTGGCCCCAGAAGATTTCGCCGTCTATGACGTAGCTGGGCGCCCCGAACACCCCGGCGTCAATGGCGCGCTGCGAGTCTTCTTCATAGCGCAGGTGCACGCGCTGGGTGTGGGCGTCGTCCAGGCGGGCAAGTTTCAGGCCCTGGGCGGTGAGCAGCTCGGCCAGCGTCGCCTCGTCGGCGATGTTCTTCTCCTCCACCCACACCGCGCGCATCACGGCGCCGGTGAGCGCCATGGCGGCGTCGGGGCCGTCGAGCAGGTCCACGGCGACGATGAGCCGCGCGGCGTCGTCCGGGTTGACCGGGAAGTAGCGTGGCGTGGGGTTGAGCGGCGCGTGCAGCCACTCGCTGAAGCGCTTGAGCTCCAGGAGCCGGTAGGCCTGGCGCTGCGGCGCGCGCTTGGCCAGCGGCAGCCCGCCGGTGAGCGGGAAGACGCGCCCGCCCAGGTCCACGGGCAGCACGCGCACCACCGCGCCGTACTGGCGCGCAATGTCCTGGAAGCGCCGATGGCCCAGGTAGGCCCACGGCGAATTCGGGGCGAAGTAGTAGTCGATGGCAAGGCTCATGGAGGGCGTCAGTCCAGGGCGACAAAGGTGCGGCACCTTAGCCCAATCGGGGCGGCCCTCCTGGGGATGGTTGCTTAGGAGGGGGCGCGAGCCCCGCTCCTCAACCCCTCTCCAGTAACGGCTTCAAAAACCGTCCCGTATGGCTTTCCTTGCAAGCCGCCAAATCCTCGGGCGTTCCGGCCAGCAATACCCGCCCGCCACCGGAACCGCCTTCGGGGCCCATGTCGATCAGCCAATCCGCCGTCTTGATCACGTCCAGGTTGTGCTCGATCACGACGATGGTGTTCCCCGCGTCGCGCAACTGGTGCAGCACGCGCAGCAGCAGCTCGATGTCGGCGAAGTGCAACCCCGTGGTCGGCTCGTCCAGGATGTAGAGCGTGCGGCCGGTGTCGCGCTTGGACAGCTCCAGGGCCAGCTTCACCCGCTGCGCCTCGCCGCCGGAGAGCGTCGTGGCGCTCTGGCCCAGCGTGATGTAGCCCAGGCCCACGTCCAGCAGCGTCTGCAGCTTGCGCGAGATGGCTGGGACGGCGCTGAAGAACTCCGCCGCCTCCTCCACCGTCATGCCCAGCACCTGGGTGATGTTGCGGCCCTTGTAGAGGATCTCCAGCGTCTCGCGGTTGTAGCGGGCGCCGTGGCAGACGTCGCAGGGCACGTACACGTCCGGCAGGAAGTGCATTTCCACCTTGATCACGCCGTCGCCCTGGCAGGCTTCGCAGCGTCCACCCGCCACGTTGAAGCTGAAGCGCCCCGCCCCGTAGCCGCGCTCGCGCGCGGTGGGCACCTCGGCGTACAGCTCGCGGATGGGCGTGAACATGCCCGTGTACGTCGCGGGGTTGGACCGCGGCGTGCGCCCAATCGGGCTCTGGTCCACGTTGATGACCTTGTCGAAGGCTTCCAGGCCCTCGATCGCGTCGTGCTCCGCGGGCTCCAGGTGGCTGTTGTAGAGCTTGCGCGCCACGGCCGCGTACAGCGTGTCGTTGACCAGGGTGGATTTGCCCGACCCCGAGACGCCGGTGACGCAAGTCAGCAGGCCGACGGGGAGCTCGATGCTCACGCCCTTGAGGTTGTTGCCCGTGGCGTTGACGATGCGCAGCCCCGTGCCCGCCTCCCACTTGCGCCGCTCCTTGGGCACGCGGATGCTCAGCCGCCCGCCCAGGTAGCCGCCGGTCAGCGACTCGGGGTGGTCCATCACCTCCTGCGGCGTGCCCTGGGCGATGACGTGGCCGCCGTGCACGCCGGCCCCCTTGCCCATGTCCACCACGTGGTCGGCGGCGCGGATCATGTCCTCGTCGTGCTCCACCACCAGCACCGAGTTGCCCAGGTCGCGCAGGTGCTGCAGCGTGGCGATCAGCCGCTCGTTGTCGCGCTGGTGCAGGCCGATGCTGGGCTCGTCCAGCACGTACATCACGCCCGTCAGGCCGCTGCCGATCTGGCTGGCCAGGCGTATGCGCTGCGCCTCGCCGCCGGAGAGCGTGTCGGCGCTGCGGTCCAGGCTCAGATAGTTCAGGCCCACGTCGTTGAGGAAGCGCAGCCGGTTGCGGATCTCGCTGACGATCTTGTCGGCAATGGCCGCCTTGGCGCCGCGCAGCGTCAGGCCCTGGAAGTAGGCCAGCGCGTCGGCCAGCGTCGCGTGCTCGACCTCGTAGATGGACTTGCCCGTCTCGCCCGGCTGTGCATCCGCCGCGTGCAGGAAGACGTGCCGCGCCTCGCGCCGCAGCCGCGTGCCGCGGCACTCGGGGCAGGCCTGCGCGTGCTGCATGCGCATCAGCTCCTCGCGCACGGCGGCGGAGTCCGTTTCGCGCAGGCGCCGCGTCAGGCTGGGCAGGATGCCTTCGAAGGGGTGCGAGCGCTTCACGCTGCGCGACTTGCCGCGCGCGCCCTCGGCCTCGTAGGTGAACTCGATCTCCTCCGCGCCGGAGCCGTGCAGCAGCACCTGCCGGATCTCCGCCTCCAGTTCCTCGAAGGGCGTGTCCAGGTCGAAGCCGTAGTGCGCCGCCACCGCCTGCAGCGTGCCGAAGGTGTAGGCGTTGCGCCGGTCCCAACCCTTCACGGCGCCGCTGGCCAGGCTCAGCGAGGGGAAGGCGACCACGCGCTCGGGGTCGAACACCGTCACGTGGCCCAGGCCGTCGCAGCTCGGACAGGCGCCCGTGGGCGAGTTGAAAGAGAACAGCCGCGGCTCCAGCTCCGTGAGCGAGTAGTCGCAGTGCGGGCAGGCGAAGCGGCTGCTGAAGGGCGTCTCGCGCCCCGCGTCCATCTCGACGGCCAGCGCGCGCGCGTTGCCTATGCGCAGGCAGTTCTCGAAGCTCTCGGCCAGGCGCTGGCGCAGGCCGCCCGTGCCGCCCCCCTCCTCGGCGCGAATGCGCACGCGGTCCACCACCACGTCGATGTCGTGCGTGCCCTCGCTCAGGGCCGGCAGGTTGTCGATGTCGTGGATCTGGCCGTCCACGCGGAAGCGCACGTAGCCCTGCGCCTGCAGGTCGGCCAGCAGCGGGGCGATGTCGCCCACCCGGCCGCGCGCCACGGGCGCCAGCAGCAGCAGCTTGGTGTCCTCCGGCAGCGCCAGCACCGAGTCCACCATCTGCGCCGTGCTCAGGGCCTGCAGCGGCAGCGCGTGCTGCGGACAAAACGGCGTGCCCGCGCGGGCGTAGAGCAGGCGCAGGTAGTCGTGGATTTCCGTCACCGTGCCCACGGTGGAGCGCGGGTTGTGGCTGGTGGCCTTCTGCTCGATGGAGATCGCGGGGGATAAACCCTCGATCACGTCCACGTCGGGCTTGTCCATCAACTGCAGGAACTGCCGCGCGTAGGCCGAAAGGCTTTCCACATAGCGGCGCTGGCCTTCGGCGTACAGCGTGTCGAAGGCCAGGGAGCTCTTGCCGGAGCCGCTCAGGCCGGTGATCACCACCAGCGCCTGCCGCGGCAGGTCCAGGTCGATGTTCTTGAGGTTGTGCGTGCGTGCGCCGCGCACGCGGATCGCAGGCGTCTCGTGATTCAAGGGTTTCTACTCGGCTCGGGTCAACCGGCCATCATAGCCAGAGCGCGGCACCGGCCTGCCAGCTCCAGGGCCAAGCACCGTGCAGTCCGTCAACCCGCCGACGAGGGTGCGGCGATCCCCCGATGGCGGCTTGCCGCCGCAGGCGTATACCGGCCCGCCATGAACGACGACACCCTGCGGCGTTTTGCTGATTCGGTTCCCGCCACCTCAGCCGCCCTGCCGCCGGCGGCCCCCGTGGCATCACTGGCCGACGTGCCGCAGCCGCCAGCCGGCGCGGACACGCCGGACGCCCTGAAGGCCGCCCACGCCATGGACCGGCTGCTGCACGCCAACGTGGCCCACGTGACGGGCGGCCTCTCGCCCATCTCGCTGGGGCTGGCGCTGGCCGACTGGGGCTGGCACCTGGCCTCGCAGCCGGCCAACGCGGCGCGGCTGGCGATCTCGGCCCAACAGCACGCCGTGGAGGCCATGGCCGAATGCCTCAGCGGCGACTGCAGCGGCCCGCTGGCGCAGGACGCGCGATTCCGCGACCCCGCCTGGCACCAGTGGCCCTACGCCCCCATGGCCCGCGCCCACCAGGCCGCCCAACACTGGTGGCAGGACGCCAGCCGCCTTCGCGGCATGAGCGCGCACCACGCGCAGGTCGTCCGCTTCTTCGCCACGCAGTGGCTGGACATGCTGTCGCCCAGCAACAACTTCCTGGCCAACCCCGAGGTGCTGCGCCGCACCGCCGAGCGCCACGGCGCCAACCTGGTGGAAGGCGCCTTCAACCGGCTGGAGAGCTGGCGCCGCCGCCAGGGGCTGGAGCCGCTCACGCCGCCGGAGCACCCCTACCTGCCCGGCGTGGACCTGGCCGTGACGCCGGGCCGCGTGGTGCACCGCAACCACTTGGTGGAGCTCATCCAGTACGAGCCCACCACCGACGAGGTGCAGGCCGAGCCGGTGTTCATCGTCCCGTCCTGGATCATGAAGTACTACATCCTGGACCTCTCGCCGCACAACTCGCTGGTGAAGTGGCTCACGGGCCAGGGGCACACGGTGTTCATCCTGTCCTGGCGCAACCCCGACGAGGGCGACGCGCTGCTGAGCCTGGACGACTACCTGTCGCTGGGCGTGCTGGACCCGCTGGCCGCCATCGCCCGCCAAATGCCCGACCAGCCGGTGCACACCTGCGGCTACTGCCTGGGGGGCACGCTGCTGTCCATCGCCGCCGCCGCGCTGGCGCGGCCGGGCCAGGTGGAAGGCGCCGAAAAACTGCCCAAGCTGGCGGGCGTGACGCTGCTGGCGGCGCAGACCGATTTTTCAGAGCCCGGCGAGCTGGGCGTGCTGATCGACGAGTCGCAGGTGGAGCTGCTGGAAGACATCATGGCCGAGCGCGGCTTCCTCACCGGGCGGCAGATGGCCGAGACCTTCCAGTTCCTGCGCTCGCGCGAGCTGGTCTGGTCCACCCGCATGCGAGAGTTCTGGCTGGGCGAGCGGCTGCAGCCCAACGACCTGATGTCCTGGAACGCCGACGTCACGCGCATGCCCGCGGTGATGCACAGCCAGTACCTGCGCCGCTGCCAGTTGCAAAACCAGCTCGCGCACGGCCAGTACCCGGTGGAAGGGCGGCCGGTGTCGCTGGGCGACATCCGCGAGCCCCTCTTCTGCGTGGCCACGGAGCTGGACCACGTCTCGCCCTGGCGCTCGGTCTACCAACTGCACCGGCTGGTGCACACCGATCTCACCTTCGTGCTCACCAACGGCGGGCACAACGCGGGCATCGTCTCCGAGCCCGGCCACGCGCGGCGGCGGTTCAGGCAGCGCCGCATGGAGGCCGGCGCGCACTGGGTGGCCCCGGACGCTTGGGCGCAGGGCGCGCAGCCGCGCGAGGGCTCGTGGTGGCCGGCCTGGCACGACTGGCTCGTGCAACACAGCCGCGGCCGGGTGCCGGCACGCCCCGTGCCGCAGGGGCTGGAGCCCGCCCCCGGAAGCTACGTGCATGTGCGCTACCACGACTGAAACCGCGTCCCTTGCCGCCCTCGCACCGCCCGCCGCCTTGAAGGTGCGCGGGCCGTGGTGGCGGCCACGGCGCGCCGCCGTGCTGCTGGCTGCCGCGGCGCTGCTGGCGGGCTGCGGCGGCGGGGTGTTCGTGGGCATAGGGGGGGACGACGACGACCCGCCCGTCGCCGCGCTGTCCGTGGCGCCGACGCAGGCCGTGCCGGGCCAGGTGGTGACGCTGCTGGCCGACGCGCGCGACGACTACGGCGTGGACTACGTGGCCTTCTACCAGGTGCTGCCCAACGGCGGCGCGCTGCGCCTGGGCGTGGTGGGCGCCCCGCCCTATCAGCTCGCCGTCGCGCTGCCGGCGGATGCGGCGGGCATCGTGCAGTTCTTCGCCCGCGCGGTGGATAGCTACAACCAGTACGGCGACAGCGCGCTGGCGACGGTGCAGGTGCTGCGCTGAGGCGGGGCCGATTGGGACACGCGCCACACCGTCTGTAGGAGCGGGCTGCGCACCTTCCGTGCTCCAGCCCCATCGTTCAGTTTTTTGTACTTCGGCCCCCCATTGAATGGCAGCCATCGTTCAGATTTCTGAACGATGCGGCCTGCAAAAAGCTCAGGCGCCGCCGCGCCTCAGCGCGGGGCGCAAGTAAAGCTGGCGGCCTGGTTGACGTCGCCGCCGGCGTAGCGCGGCCAGCTCGGCCACTCGCACAGCGGCCGCGTGCGCCCGGGCACGGCCTTGGTGTCCATCACCACCTGTGGCCCCGGCGCCACGCCCTGCTCCACCCACTGCTCCAGCGCTGTGAGCGAGTCCCAGGCGGCGCTGAACTGGTCGCTCACCGAGTGGCCGTAGCCGGGAATCTCGTAGTAACGCAGGAAGTCCACCGTGGCCGCGTCGCCCATGGCGCGGCGCACGCGGGCCACGAACTGCTGCGTGGCGCGGTTGCTCACCAGGGCGTCGTGCACGCCGTGCGCCAGCAGCAGCTTGCCGCTGCGGGCGCGGAAGGCGGAGAAGTCGCTGCGGTTGGCGTCCTGCAGCTCGATCAGCTCCACGATCCTTCGCTCCCACGGGCCCGGCCGCTCTGGGTCCAGCGCCAGCGGGTCGTACGTGGTGTCGTCGGTGACGAAGTAGCGCACCCACTGGTCCCAGAAGGTGCTGCCGTAGGGCGGGCTGTCGGCCACCGCCGTGAGGCTCAGCAGGCTCACGCCCGGCATGGGCGCGGCCGGCGCCAGCGTCCCCAACCCCAGCGTGAGCACGGGCGACTGGCCCTTGTCCTTGTCCGGCGCGGCGAAGCCGAAGTCGGTACCCCAGGTGGTCAGGCCGGGGTAGCCCTTCTCGCCGCTGGGCAGCGCGAAGGCCGGCACGGTGGCGCTGTTGAGCACCTTGAAGGCGGCGATCTGCGCTGGCGTCAGGCAGTGGTCGCCCCGGGTGCCGTCGGCACAGCGCAGCGGCTGGCCGTCCAGCGTGGCGGTGTCGGGGTCGAAGGCGGCATCGCAGGCGGCCTGATGGCTGATCAGGCCGTCCGCCACGCCGTCCAGCGCGTCGCAGGCCTGCAGCGCGGCGCGGTACAGCGCCTGGCGCTGGGGCAGCCAGGGGAAGGCGTCCTTCCCGGCCAGGGCGCGCGTCATGCGGCCGAAGTGCAGGTTCAGCACCGCGGCGTTCCAGGCCGGGTACAGCGCGATGGCGCCGTCGAAGTCCTGCGGCCAGCGGCCTATGGCCAGCAGCGCCTCGCGCCCGCCGGTGGAGCCGCCGGCGAAGTAGGTGCGCTGCACGGGGCGGCCGTAGTGGCGCTGCATCAGGTAGGCGGCGGTGTCGCGCGTCTTCTTGATCGCGTCGCCCGCGAAGTTGCGCCGTGCCTCCTCATTGGCGGCGAAGCTGCCGTCGCGGCTGGCGCCGGCCACGGGGCGCAGCGACTGGTGGCCGGAGTCGCTGCCGAAGGTGGCGTAGCCGCGCCCAAGCGGTGTCGGGTGGTCCACCGGCCCGGCGGGCACGTTGCCGGAGAGCACGACGGTCTGGCCACCGCTGGTCATGCTGCTGGTCCCGCCCACGGCGGTGGTGCCGTTGTAGCCGCCGCCGCCAAACATCACGGCCTTGCCGTTCCACGGCTGCGGCAGGCTGAGCTGGAAGCGGATGGGCGGCGCCTTGCGGTCCAGTGGGCGGATGTCGCCCTCGACGGTGCAGGTGTCGCCCACCGCCGCCACGCCCGCGCCCCGCGCGGGCGTGAACGTGGCCTGGGTGACGACGGCATCGCGCGTGGGCAGGCCGATGTGCGCCGCGGGCACGGTCTGGCCCTGCAGTTGGGCGCAGCGCGCGGCCGCGTCCTGGCTGGTTTGGGCCGGCGCCGCCAGCGCCGGCAGGGCCGCCACGGCGGCGGTCACGGACGCCACGGCAAGGCGCCGCCGGTGCGGGGTCGGGTGTTTCCTGGTCATCTTTTTCTCCCTGTGTGGGCCCGCGTGCGCGGCGCGTCGCCGGCAGCGGGCCTGTCGCAGCCTATGGCCCGCAGGGGCCTGGAGCGCGCTGCGCAATCGCTTAGGGGTAAACCCTTGGCTTCAATGAAAAACGCCGGCCCCTGGGGGCCGGCGCCGGCGTGGGTGGCTCAGGGCGGGCGGTGCAGGCTCGCGGGCGGGCCGCGCAGCCGGCGCCCTCGCGCCCACGGCCTCACTCAGTTGGGCACGTTGAGCGCGTTGCCGTTGAAGGTGATGGCGTCGCCCGCAGCCGGCGTGGCGGCGATGGGCGGCAGGTTCGCCGCGCGCGTCACGGCCGGTGCCGCGCCCGGCAGCCCGCCGCGCGGCGTGGTGCGCACCACCTGGCTGGGCGGCAGCGCCGCGCCGGTGGTCAGGTGCGCGTACATGGCGTTGAGGCCGTCCAGGAAATACACGTGCAGCGGCACGTAGCGGGTGTCGAAGCCGCTGAAGCCCAGGAAGCCGTCGAAGTGCTGGCCGTTGGTGACCTCCACGTAGCGCAGCCCGCTGCGGCCCCGCTCCACCGCCTGGTTGAAGGCCGTGTAGGCGCGCGCGGCGTTGTTGACGGGCAGCAGCGCGTCGCTGCGGCCGGCCACCACCAGGGTGGGCTTGCGCTGCAGGTCGCCGCTGGCCAGCACCTCGCGCACGCCGCGGCGCACGGCCTCGCTTTGCGCACGGGTGGGCGTGCTGGTGTCGGTCAGCGGCGCGCCGCTGCGCGGGTCGGTGCCGGTGAACAGGGCGCGCTGGCACACCGCCGCCTCGAAGCCCAGGTCCGCCAGCGCCGTGCCCGGCGAGACGGCGAAGTCCCAGCGCCGCGCGCCGCCCACCGAGTCGTTGACGATCACGGTGGCCGGCGCTCCGTTGGCCGTGCCGTTGCCGGTGGCGTAGCTCACCGCCTTGGCCGCGGGTGCGATGAGCGCCGGGGCGAACGCGGCGTCCACCCCGGCGAAGCTCACGCCGCAGACGTTGTCCAGCACGGAAAAGCGCCCGTAGGCGTTGACGTACATGCTGGTGACGATCACCGCGTTGCCCAGCCCGTAGTGGGCGTTGTGCATCTGGTCGTTGTAGGGGCCCCAGCCGTAGTGGCGCAGTTTCGAGAGGGCATCGGCCGCCTGCGCGGCGGTGTCGGCGCCGCTGACCATCCCGGCCTGGGCCAGCGACGCGCAGCGGTTGGCCGCGCGCGGGTTCATGCCCGTGAGGGTCATGTAGTTGTGGATGGACAGCTCCGCGCCCATGGACGCTTCGGCCGCCAGCGCCGCGCAGGGCTGGTACAGGTTGGCGAAGGTGAAGTAGTCCAGCAGCGGCTTGCCGAAGGCCACGGGCTGGCCGCCTTGCTGCACGCCGTAGCCGTAGGTGCTGCGCGGCGTGGCGCCGGGCTCGCCGGCGACGACGGCGTCGATCAGGCCCTGCTCGTCCTGCTCGGCCGCGCGCAGCACGGCGGTGCCGCCGTTGGAGACGGAAGCCGCCATCACCAGCGTGTTCTCCGGCCGGAAGCGCTGCCACTTCAGCGGGCTCCCGCCCACGGAGGGGCCGTACTCCTGGTTAAGCGCCCACAGTGCGTAGCGCACGGCGGCCAGGGTGTCGGTGCCCCAGTCGCGCTCGGGGTTGGTTTGCGAGTGCGCGTGCTTCAGGGCGACGCGGTTGGGCGTGCGGGCGTTGAAGGCGGCGCGCTGGTCCTCGCTGAGCTTGGCGCTGAAGTGGCTCAGCGGGTCGGCGGCGTCGGCGCGGGTGCCGTCTATGCGGTGCACGGTGTTGTCCGAGAGGTCGTGCAGGCCCATGCCCTTGCCGGTGTCGGTCAGCGCCACGGCGCAACCGCGCTTGAGGGCCCACTCGGCCACCGTGCCGATGGCGCCGTAGACGCCGCGCGAGCCGGAGGACGGCGCCGCGACGATGCACGGCTTGCTGGTGTCAAAGCCCGCGGGCACCTGCACGGCCGTGGTGACGCGGCGGTTGCCGCCGGGCACGTCCACGTAGCCCAGGTACTCGACGCCGGGGATCAGGCCCTCGCCCAAGGTGTCGTTGCCGGCGAGGTCGATGTTTGGGCCGTAGAGCCGGCCGTAGCCGCCGTTGGCGGTGATGTCCAGCAGGCCGCGGTAGTTGGCGTAGATGGCGTTGCGGCGCAGCTCCAGCGCGGTGGGGTTCAGCGGGTCGGCGTAGGCCGGCGCGGCGCCGGCCAGACCGGTTTTGCCCAGGCCGGCGGTGAGCAAATCCTGGGTTGAAGCGCTGGTGCCGCCCCCCGGACTGGTGGCCGTGTAGGCGGTGCGCGCGAGCGAAGTGATGCCCGGCGGCAACACGTTGGGCCGCATGGGCTCGCCGTGCCCGTGGCCGCCGTGGCGGTCGTCGTAGCGGTCGTCGGGGCCGGGTCCGCCGGCCTGCGCGCCCAAATGCAGGCACAGCAGGGCCGCGGCGGCGGCGGGGAGGCGTCGAAAGGCGGCGGGATTCCTGGTAGCCATCAGCGTTCTCCTTGAACAGCCGGCGCAGGCTACGGAGTCCGCTTCAAGGCGAAAAACCGCGTGATCGCGTAAGGACCGACCCCATGAGGGTCAGCACGCTTGCCGGATCAGGGAATCGGGTGCTGGGGGAAGGCCGGCGAGCCCGTCACTCGCCCAGCAC
This sequence comes from Azohydromonas lata, assembly GCF_034427735.1. NCBI lineage: Bacteria > Pseudomonadati > Pseudomonadota > Betaproteobacteria > Burkholderiales > Sphaerotilaceae > Azohydromonas > Azohydromonas lata. The sequence goes on along the minus strand of NZ_JAXOJX010000060.1, from coordinate 19,498 downwards.
GCGCAGGATCTCGCGCCCGTAGGCTTCGAGCTTCTTGGCGCCCACGCCGCTGATGTGGCCCAGCGCCTGCAGCGAATCCGGGCACTCGGCGGCCATCTGCGCCAGGGTGGCGTCGTGGAAGATGACGTAGGCCGGCAGCCCGTGCTCGCGCGCCACCTCGGCGCGCCAGGCCTTCAGCCGGGCGAAGCGCTCCTGGCCCAGCGCGTCCAGCGTGGCGGCGGCGGCGGGCACGCGCTCGCCGCGTGTCCCGCGCACGGAGCGCGGGCTCTTGCCGCGGGTGGGTTCGCGCGGCTCGCGCAGGACGATGGGCTCCTCGCCCTTGAGCACGGCGCGCGCGCTGGGCGTGAGCGAGAGGGTGTTGAACTCGCCCTCGGCCTGCACGTGGCCCAGGGCGACGAGCTGGCGCAGCACGCCGCGCCACTGCGCTTCCGACAGGTCCGCGCCGATGCCGAAGGTGGACAGCTTGTCGTGCCCGTACTGCAGCGCCTTGTCGGTGCGCTTGCCGCGCAGCACGTCCAGCAGGTGCCCGGCGCCGAAGCGCGTTGGGCCGAAGCCGCCGCCGTGCTGGCCGAAGCGGTAGATGCAGGACAGCGCCTTGCGCGCGGCCTCGGTGGCGTCCCAGGTGCGCGGCGGGTGCAGGCAGTTGTCGCAGTTGCCGCAGGGCTCGCTGGCCTCGCCGAAGTAGGCCAGCAGCCGCACGCGGCGGCAGTCGTGGGCTTCGGCCAGGGCCAGCAGCGCGTCGAGCTTGCCGCGCTGCAGGCGCTTGAAGTCTTCCTCGGCGTCGCTCTCGTCGATCATGCGGCGCTGGTTGACGACGTCCGCCAGGCCGTAGGCCATCCAGGCGTCGGCGGCCTCGCCGTCGCGGCCGGCGCGGCCGGTCTCCTGGTAGTAGGCCTCAATGTTCTTGGGCAAGTCCAGGTGCGCGACGAAGCGCACGTCCGGCTTGTCTATGCCCATGCCGAAGGCGATGGTGGCGACCATCACCAGGTCGTCCTCGCGCAGGAAGCGGTCCTGGTGGCGGCGGCGCACGTCGGCGTCCAGCCCCGCGTGGTAGGGCAGCGCGCGCACGCCCTGCTGCTCCAGCCAGGCGGCGGTGTCCTCCACCTTGCGCCGGCTCTGGCAGTAGACGACGCCGGCTTCGCCCTCGTGCTCGTCGCGGATCATGCGCAGCAGTTGGGCGCGCGGGTTGTCCTTCTCGACGATGGTGTAGCGGATGTTGGGCCGGTCGAAGCTGCTCACGAACGCGGCGGCGTCTTCGAGCTGCAGCCGCTCCACGATGTCGCGGCGCGTGTGCGCGTCGGCCGTGGCCGTGAGCGCCACGCGCGGCACGCCGGGGTAGCGCTCGTGCAGGGCCGACAGGCCCAGGTACTCCTCGCGGAAGTCGTGCCCCCACTGGCTGACGCAGTGCGCCTCGTCGATGGCGAACAGGCTCAGGAGCTGGCGCTCGTGCAGCGAATCCAGCATCGCCAGCATGCGCGGCGTCAGCAGCCGCTCCGGCGCCACGTAGACCAGCACCAGGCGCCCGCTGCGCAGCTCGCGCTCCACCTGCTGGGCCTGCTCGGAGGACAGCGTGGAGTTCAGGTAGGCCGCGTGCACGCCGGCCTCCTCCAGCGCGCCGACCTGGTCGTGCATGAGGGCGATGAGCGGGCTCACCACCACGGCCACACCCAGGCCCTGGCGATGCCGGACGATGGCCGGCACCTGGTAGCACAGGCTCTTGCCGCCGCCCGTGGGCATGAGCACCAGGGCGTCGCCGCCCAGGGCGACGTGCTCGACGATGGCCGCCTGCGGCCCGCGAAACGCCGTGTAGCCGAAGACCTGCTGCAGCACTTGCAGCTCGGGGGAAGCGGAAGAGGGGGAGGAGAAGAAGGCCATGGCGCGAGGGGAGCCGGCGATGGTAACTGGCCGCCGCCGGCCGGGCTTTTCAAGGGCTCGCGCCAAGGCCCCGGAGGGGCTGCGGCACGGGGCATGCGGCACAATCCTGTCTTTTCGTACAGAGCACATTTCGCGCAGGAGCGTCACATATGGCCAGCGTCAACAAAGTCATTCTCATCGGCAACTGCGGGCGCGACCCGGAGGTGCGCTACACGCCCCAGGGCACGGCCATCTGCAACGTCTCCGTCGCCACTTCCAGCCGCCGCAAGGACCGCAACACCGGCGAGTCGGTGGAAGACACGCAGTGGCACCGCGTCACCTTCTATGAGCGCCTGGCCGAGATCGCCGGCGAATACCTGAAGAAGGGCCGCCCCGTGTACGTCGAAGGCCGCCTGAAGTACGGCAAGTACACCGACAAGGACGGCATCGAGCGCAACACCGTGGACATCGTGGCCGAGCAGATGCAGCTCCTCGGCGGCCGTGAAGGCATGGGCGACGACATGGGTGGTGGCGGCGGCATGGGCGGCGGCGCCTCCCGCGGCGGCTACAACCGCGCCCCGGCCCGCGGCGGCGACGACATGGACGCCCCCGCGCCCGCCCCGCGCGCCGCGGCCCCCCGCCCGGCCCCGCAGCGTCCGGCCCCGGCGCCCCAGCGCCCGGCCACTGGCTTCGACGACATGGACGACGACATCCCTTTCTGATCGGCGTCCCGCCGGTTTTTCACCTGCATCAAGACAGCGGCCCGCGGGCCGCTTTTTCATTCCCGACGCCGCCAGGGCCCGGGCTTTGCCCTGCCACACTTGCAACCCATGCCGACCGCTGTTGAACCCCTGCTCGTCGCCTGCCTGTGCGCCGCCTGGTGCGGCACCTGCAAGGAATACCTGGCCACCTTCGATGCCGCCCGCGACGCCGCCCAAGCCGGCGAGCGCTTCATCTGGGTGGACATCGAGGACGAATCGGACGTCGTCGGCGACGTGGACGTCGAGAACTTCCCCACCGTGCTCGTGGCCCGCGGCGACACCATCCTGTACTTCGGCGTGCTGCTGCCGCAGCCCGGCCACCTCACGCGGCTGCTGCAGGCCGCGCGCGAAGGCGGCCTCAAGCCCCAGGCGGTGGATGAGGACGTGGCCGGCCTGCCTGAGCGCGTGCGCGCCCTGCAGCCGGGGTAACCGGTAACACCTGACACTTTCCACGCTTGAGGCTGCGCCGGCCGCATAAGCAAGGGCGCAAACATTCGTTGGTCGGCCCAGGGGCGATTCCTAGGATGCCTTCATGCATCCCAGGAGGACTCTCATGAAATCGCTGTTCTTAGGCGCGCTGCTCGCCGTGGCCGCCGTCGGCGCCCAAGCCAAGGACATTGGCCTGCTCAACGTGTCCTATGACCCGACGCGTGAGCTCTACCAGGACGTCAACGCCGCCTTCGCCAAGCAGTACCAGGCCAAGAGCGGCGACACCGTCACCGTCAAGCAGTCGCACGGCGGCTCCGGCAAGCAGGCCCGCTCGGTCATCGACGGGCTGGAGGCCGACGTGGTGACGCTGGCCCTGGCCTACGACATCGACGAGATCGCCGCCAAGGCCAAGCTGCTGCCGCCGGACTGGCAAAAGCGCCTGCCGCAAAACAGCTCGCCCTACCGCTCCACCATCGTCTTCCTGGTGCGCAAGGGCAACCCGAAAGCCATCAAGGACTGGGACGACCTGGTCAAGCCCGGCATCGCCGTCATCACCCCCAACCCCAAGACCTCCGGCGGCGCGCGCTGGAACTACCTCGCCGCCTGGGGCTACGCGCAGAAGAAATACGGCTCCGAGGCCAAGGCGCAGGAGTTCGTGGGCAAGCTGCTGTCCAACGTGCCCGTGCTCGACAGCGGCGCGCGCGGCGCCACCACCACCTTCGTCGAGCGCGGCCTGGGCGACGTGCTGCTGGCCTGGGAGAACGAGGCGCTGCTGGCGCTCAAGGAGCTTGGGCCGGACAAGTTCGACGTGGTCGCCCCCTCCATCTCCATCCTGGCCGAGCCGCCCGTGGCGGTCGTGGACAAGGTGGTGGACAAGAAGGGCACCCGCGCCGCCGCGCAGGCCTACCTGGAGTTCCTCTACTCCCCCGAAGGCCAGGACATCGCCGGCAAGCACTACTACCGGCCCGTGGACCAGGCCGCCGCCGCCAAGTACGCCAAGCAGTTCCCGCAGGTGAAGTTGTTCACCATCGACGAGCAGTTCGGCGGATGGGCCAAGGCGCAGCAGACGCACTTCTCCGACGGCGGCACCTTCGACCGCGTCTTCGCCCGCAAGTAAACCCTCCGCAGGAACTGCCGCCATGCTGTCGCGCCTGCTGCTCAAGCAGCGCAGCGTGCTGCCCGGGTTCAACCTCGCCCTGGGCTTCACGCTGCTGTACCTGAGCCTCATCGTCCTGCTGCCGCTGTCCGCCGCCTTCATCAAGACGTCGGGCATGACGCTGCAGGCCTTCCTCGACGCGGTGAGCACGCCGCGCGTGCTGGCCTCCTACCGGCTGACCTTCGGCGCGTCGCTGGCCGCCGCGCTGGTCAACGCCGTGTTCGGCCTGCTCGTGGCCTGGGTGCTGGTGCGCCAGCGCGTGCCGGGCAAGCGCATCGTCGATGCGCTGGTGGACCTGCCCTTCGCGCTGCCCACGGCCGTGGCCGGCATCGCGCTCACCGCCCTCTACGCCCAGAACGGCTGGATTGGGCAGGTCCTGCCCTTCAAGGTCAGCTTCACGCCCGTGGGCGTGTTCGTGGCCCTGGTCTTCATCGGCCTGCCCTTCGTGGTGCGCACGCTGCAGCCGGTGCTCGAAGACCTGGACCGCAGCGTCGAGGAGGCGGCGGCCACGCTGGGCGCCTCGCGGCTGCAGACCTTCTTCAAGGTGGTGCTGCCCGTGCTGCTGCCCGCGCTGCTCACGGGCTTCACGCTCGCCTTTGCCCGCGCCTTGGGCGAGTACGGCAGCGTGATCTTCATCGCCGGCAACCTGCCCATGGTCAGCGAGATCACGCCGCTGTTGATCATCACGCGGCTGGAGCAGTACGACTACCAGGGCGCCACGGCCATCGCCGTGGTGATGCTGGTCTCCAGTTTTGTTTTGCTGCTGCTCATCAACGCGCTTCAGGCGTGGACGCGGCGGCGCCAGGGAGCCACGACATGAGTTCTGTCCTGCCCGTTTCCCCGGTCGCCGCGGCCTCCGTGCCGCTGGGCACCACGCTGGGCCACCCAAGCCGCGCCGCTGCCAAGCCCAAGGCCGCCAACGCCCCGTCGCGCTGGGTCAACGCGCTGCTGGTGGGCGTGGCGCTGCTGTTCCTGACGCTGTTCCTCTTCGTCCCGCTGGCGGCGGTGTTCGTCCAGGCCTTCGCCAAGGGCGTGGACGTGTACCTGGACGCCATCAGCCAACCCGACGCGCTGGACGCCGTCAAGCTCACGCTGCTGGCCGCGGCGATCTCGGTGCCGCTGAACCTCGCCTTCGGCGTGGCCGCGGCCTGGGCCATCGCCAAGTTCGACTTCCGCGGCAAGAGCCTGCTCATCACGCTCATCGACCTGCCCTTCTCGGTCAGCCCCGTGATTGCCGGCCTGATCTACGTGCTGGTCTTCGGCCTGCAAGGCTGGCTCGGCCCCTGGCTGCAGGAACATGACCTGAAGATCATCTTTGCCGTGCCCGGCATCGTGCTGGCCACGGTGTTCGTGACCTTCCCCTTCGTGGCGCGCGAGCTGATCCCGCTCATGCAGGCCCAGGGCAAGGACCAGGAGGAAGCCGCGCTGGTGCTGGGCGCCTCCGGCTGGCAGACCTTCTGGCACGTGACCATTCCCAACGTGAAGTGGGCGCTGCTGTACGGCGTGATCCTGTGCAACGCCCGCGCCATGGGCGAGTTCGGCGCGGTGAGCGTGGTTTCCGGCCACATCCGCGGCCTGACCAACACCATGCCGCTGCACATCGAGATCCTCTACAACGAGTATCAGTTCGCCGCCGCCTTTGCCGTGGCCTCGCTGCTGGCCGGCCTGGCGCTGGTGACGCTGGTGCTCAAGGCGCTGGTGGAGCGCCGCGTCAGGGCGCAGCTGCGCGAGCAGCACGAGGGCACGGCATGAAGCCGTCCGCCCTCATCCGCTGCGCCCGCAACTTCCCCAAGAAAAACCTTTACTGCCACGGGAGAACCGCATGAGCATCCAGTTGCACCAGATCAGCAAGCGCTTCGGCCCCACCGTGGTGTGCGAGGGCGTGGACCTGCACATCCCCGCGGGCGAGATGGTCGCCCTCCTGGGGCCCTCGGGCTCCGGCAAGACCACCCTGCTGCGCATCATGGCCGGGCTGGAGACGCCGGACGCCGGCCGCGTCTTCATGCACGGCCAGGACGCCACGGAGGCCCCCGTGCAGCAGCGCCGCGTGGGCTTCGTGTTCCAGCACTACGCGCTGTTCAACCACCTGAACGTGCGCGACAACGTGGCCTTCGGCCTGCGCATGGTCCCGCGCGCCCAGCGGCAGACCGAGGCGCAGATACGCCGCCGCGTCGACGAGTTGCTGGAGCGGGTGCAGCTCTCCAGCTTCGCCGCCCGCCACCCGAATCAGCTCTCCGGCGGCCAGCGCCAGCGCGTGGCCCTGGCCCGCGCCCTGGCGGTGGAGCCCAAGGTGCTGCTGCTGGACGAACCCTTCGGCGCCCTGGACGCGCAGGTGCGCAAGGAGCTGCGCCGCTGGCTGCGCCGGCTGCACGAGGACATGCACGTCACCAGCGTCTTCGTCACGCATGACCAGGAGGAGGCCATGGAAGTGGCCGACCGCATCGTGGTGATGAACAAGGGCCGTATCGAGCAGGAGGGCCGCCCGCAGGACCTGTACGACCAGCCCGCGAACCCCTTCGTCCTGCAGTTCCTGGGCGACGCCCAGCGCCTGGACGACGGCGCCGGCACGCCGCTGTGGGTGCGCGCGCACGAGATCGCCGTGCACCGCGACCACGCCCCCGGCCGCGTCAGCGCCACGCTGGCGCACGCGCTGTGCATGGGCCCGCGCATGCGCCTGGGGTTCCACAAGGCCGACGGCGCGGCCATCGAGGTGGAGCTCACCCGCGAGGAGTACCAGGCCTTCACCATGGACGTGGGCAACGCCTATCACCTGGAGCCGCGCCGCGCGGCGCGCTTCCAGCAAGCGGCCTGAGGCCTGCGCCGGCGCGGGACTTTCAAGGGTCTGTTGAAGAAATCAGCGGGCATTGCTTCGAAAATTGAAGCAATCGGGGAAGCCCCGGGCCGCTTCAAAGGCACCTCTTCCGCGCCGGGTTGGCCGCCTTGCCTACCATCCCCGCCCGTCCATAAAAAACACCCCGCTTTCGCGGGCTCCAAGCTGCCATGACCGTTCGCAACCCCCTGCGCCGCCGTCTCGTCCTCGGCGCCCCCGCCGCCGCGCTGGCCGGCGCCCTGCCCTCCATCGCCCAAGCCGCCTCGGTGACGCTGCTCAACGTCAGCTACGACGTCGCGCGCGAGTTCTACAAGGACATCAACAAGGCCTTCGTCCCGTACTGGAAGAAGACCGCCGGCGAGGACGTCACGGTCAACCAGTCGCACGGCGGCTCCAGCAAGCAGGCGCGCGCGGTGATCGAAGGGCTGGATGCCGACGTCATCACCATGAACCAGGCCCTGGACATCGACGTCGTCGCCGACAAGGGCCTCATTGCCGCCGATTGGGCCAAGCGCCTGCCCAACAACGCCGCGCCCACCTCCTCTGTGACCATGTTCCTGGTGCGCAAGGGCAACCCCAAGGGCGTCAAGGACTGGGCCGACCTCGCCAAGCCCGGCATGAGCGTCGTCATTCCCAACCCCAAGGTCACGGGCAACGGCCGCTACACCTACCTGGGCGCCTGGGGCTCGGTCATCAAGGGCGGCGGCACCCCGGCGCAGGCGCGTGAGCTGACGCAGAAGATCTTCGCCAACGTGCCCGTGTTCGACGGCGGCGGCCGCGCCGCCACCACCACCTTCGCGCAGCGCAACATCGGCGACGTGCTCTGCACCTTCGAGAGTGAGGTGCAGTCCATCGTCGAGGAGTTCGGCAAGAATTTTGATTTCGTTTATCCGGCCCGCACCGTGCTCGCGGAGAACCCGGTGGCCGTCATCGACAAGGTCGTGGACCGCAAGGGCACGCGCAAGCAGGCCGAGGCGTATTTGAAATTCCTCTGGACCGAGGAGGCGCAGCAGATCGCCGTCAAGCACAACCTGCGCCCCCGCGACGCCAAGCTGCTGGCCGCCCACGCCAAGGACTTCCCCAGCGTGCCCACCTTCACCGTGGACGAAGTCTTCGGAAGCTGGAAGAAGGCGCAGGCCGAGCACTTCAACGACGGCGGCATCTACGACCAGCTCATGGCCAAGAAGTAAGCCGTAGCCGGCCCTGGTTCACGACCAGCCAGGCCGTCGCTTCCGGTGCCCCGCCGCGGCGGGGCCACAATTCCCGTTTTCGCCTTTGCCGACAAGGCGTTGCGGACCGTTGCCGGTCTGCCGCGCCCGGCCCCGCCATGCTCTTCTCCCGCACCCTGCTCAAGCGCCACAGCGTGCTGCCGGGCTTCGACCTGGCCCTGGGTTTCACGCTGCTGTACCTCAGCCTCGTGGTGCTCATCCCGCTGTCGGCCGCCTTCCTCAAGGCCGCGACCATGACGCCCGCCGCCTTCTGGGACGCCGTGGCCTCGCCGCGCGTCGTCGCCTCCTACCGGCTCACCTTCGGCGCCTCCTTCCTGGCCGCACTGGTCAACGCCTTCTTCGGCTTGTTGATCGCCTGGGTGCTGGTGCGCTACGACTTCCCCGGCCGCCGCCTGGTGGACGCGCTGGTGGACCTGCCCTTCGCCCTGCCCACGGCCGTGGCCGGCATCACGCTCACCGCGCTCTACGCCGAAAACGGCTGGATAGGCCAGTACTTGCCCTTCAAGGTCAGCTTCACGCCGCTGGGCGTGTTCGTGGCGCTGCTCTTCATCGGCCTGCCCTTCGTGGTGCGCACCTTGCAGCCGGTGCTGGAAGACCTGGGCCGCGAGCTGGAGGAAGCCGCCGCCACCCTGGGCGCCACGCGCTGGCAGTGCTTCAGCCGCGTGACCTTCCCCATCCTGGCGCCCGCGCTGCTCACGGGTTTCGCACTGGCCTTTGCCCGCGCGCTGGGCGAGTACGGCAGCGTGATCTTCATCGCCGGCAACCTGCCCATGGTCAGCGAGATCACGCCGCTGATGATCATCTCCAAGCTGGAGCAGTACGACGTGCCCGGCGCCACGGCCATCGCCGTGGTGATGCTGGTGAGCAGCTTCGTGATGCTGCTCCTGATCAACACGTTGCAGGCCTGGGCCCGGCGCCGCGAAGGGCAGTGACGCCATGAACCCCATGTCTTCTTCCTCGGCCTCCGACGCCGCCACCGAGCCCGCCTGGGTGCGGCGCACGCTCATCGCGGTGGCGCTCGCCTTCCTGACGCTGTTCCTCTTCGTCCCGCTGGTGCTGGTCTTCATCGAGGCCTTCAAGAAGGGCGTCGAGGTCTACCTGGAGGCCATCATCGAGCCGGACGCGGCCTCGGCCATCAAGCTCACGCTGATCGCCGCCGGCATCTCCGTGCCGCTCAACCTCGTCTTCGGCGTGGCGGCGGCCTGGGCGATTGCAAAGTTCGAGTTCCGCGGCAAGAGCGTGCTGCTCACGCTCATCGACCTGCCCTTCTCGGTCAGCCCCGTCATTGCCGGCCTGATCTACATCCTGGTCTTTGGCCTGCAGGGCTGGCTGGGCGCCTGGCTGCAGGCGCACGACTTGAAGATCATCTTCGCGGTGCCGGCCATCGTCCTGGCCACGCTGTTCATCACCTTCCCCTTCGTGGCGCGGGAGCTGATTCCGCTGATGCAGGCGCAGGGCGTGGAGCAGGAGGAGGCGGCCACGGTGCTGGGCGCCTCGGGCTGGCAGACCTTCCGCCGCGTGACCCTGCCCAACGTGAAGTGGGCACTGCTGTACGGCGTGATCCTGTGCAACGCCCGCGCCATGGGCGAGTTCGGTGCGGTGAGCGTGGTCTCCGGCCACATCCGCGGCCAGACCAACACCATGCCGCTGCACATTGAAATTCTCTACAACGAGTACCAGTTCGCCGCCGCCTTCGCGGTCGCCTCGCTGCTGGCGGCGCTGGCGCTGGTGACGCTGGGCTTGAAATACATCGTCGAGCGGCGCGTGAAGGCGCAGCTCAAGCAGGCCGGTCACGGCGAGTAAGGTTCCCCATGAGCATTGAAGTCCGCAACCTGGTGAAGCGCTTCGGCACGCTGGCCGTCTGCGACAACCTGAATCTCACCATCCCCGCCGGCGAGCTGGTCGCCCTGCTGGGCCCTTCAGGGTCGGGCAAGACCACCCTGCTGCGCATCATCGCGGGCCTGGAGAAGGCCGACAGCGGCAGCGTGCTGTTCCACGGCGACGACACCACGCGCACGGCGGTACGCGAGCGCAACGTGGGCTTCGTCTTCCAGCACTACGCGCTGTTCCCGCAGATGAACATTTTCGAGAACGTCGCTTTCGGCCTGCGTGTGCGCCCGCGCGCCACGCGCCCAAGCGAGGCGGAGATACGCACCCGGGTGATGGACCTGCTGAAGCTCGTGCAGCTCGATTGGCTGGCCGAGCGCTACCCGCATCAGCTCTCCGGCGGCCAGCGCCAGCGCATCGCGCTGGCGCGCGCCCTGGCGGTGGAGCCCAAGGTGCTGCTGCTGGACGAGCCCTTCGGCGCGCTGGACGCCAAGGTGCGCAAGGAGCTGCGCCGCTGGCTGCGCCGGCTGCACGACGAGATGCACGTCACCAGCGTCTTCGTCACGCACGACCAGGACGAGGCCATGGAGGTGGCCGACCGCATCGTGGTGATGAACCAGGGTCGCATCGAGCAGGACGGCCGCCCCGACGAGGTCTACGACCATCCCGCCACGCCCTTCGTCCTGCAGTTCCTGGGCGACGTGAACCTGTTCCACGGCCGCACCGGCCACAGCGGCAGCCCGCACGAGGCCACGTCCGACGGCACCGTGAGCTACGTGCGCCCGCACGAGCTGCAGGTGCTGGGCCAGGAAGCGCCCGGCACGCTGCCGGTGCGGCTGCAGCAGGCGCTGACCGTTGGGCCGAACACGCGGCTGGAGTTCCGGCGCCTGGACGACGACAGCTACGTTGACGTGGAGCTGCCGCGCGCGGACTACCTGGGGCTGCGCGAGCAACTGAAGCTGGAGCCGGGCGCGCAGGCCTGGCTGCTGCCGCGGCGGGTGACGCGCTTTGCCATCACGCCGGAGGAGCCGCAGGATCCCGCGGCGATGATCTGAGCAGGTGCAGGGGCGTGCGGGACGCCCCCGCGACGCTATCTCTTGCGGCTGATGGCGAACACGACCGCCAGGACCACTCCGACGAGGAACAGGATCCAGGCGATGTTCGCCGACATCCCGGCGATGCCACCGAAACCGAGCAGGCCTGCGACCAGCGCGATGACGAGAAAGACGACGGCGTAGTGGAGCATCTGTGACTCCTGGGTGATTTCGATGGTTTCAGCTTAGGCGGCAGGAGGCTTTGCCGTCTGTCGGCGGCGGGCGGGCCGGTCTGTAGGAAGCGGCTCACAGTGGCCGCCGTGCTGGGCCAAGCCGCGTGGCCAGGGCGCGAAGGCGCAAAAGCCCGCCTTCATTTCCCGGCCGTGCTCCCTTGCATACTTCCCGGCATGAAAAAACCAGCCCTTCTCCTTGCTCCCTTGGCTGCCGCCCTGGCCCTGGCCGCCGCCCCGGCGCAGGCCGGCAAGACGCTCGACGCCATCAAGCAGCGCGGCCAGGTCATCGTGGGTGTCAGCACCGGCGTGGCGGGCTTTTCCGCCGCCGACAGCCAGGGCCGCTGGAGCGGCTTTGACGTGGACTTCGGCAAGGCCATCGCGGCCGCCGTGCTCAGCGACGCCGAGAAGGTGCGCTGGGTGCCGCTGAGTTCGCAGCAGCGCTTCACGGCCCTGCAGTCCGGCGAGGTGGACGTGCTCTCGCGCAACACCAGCTTCACGTTGACCCGCGACGCCTCTTTGGGGCTGCAACAGACGGCCATCAACTTCTTCGACGGCCAGGGCTTCATGGTCCCGGCCAAGACCAAGGTGAAAAGCGCCAAGCAGCTCAAGGGCGCCAGCGTCTGCCTGCAGTCCGGCACCACCACCGAGAAGAACCTCACCGACTTCTCGCGTGCCAACGGCCTGAACCTGAAGCCCGTGGTGTTCGAGAAGATCGAGGCCGCCAACGCCGCCTACTTCTCCGGCCGCTGCCAGGCCTACACCACGGACGCTTCCGGGCTGGCCGCCATCCGCTCGCGCGAGGCCAAGGACCCGAAAGAGCACGCCATCCTGCCGGACCTCATCTCCAAGGAGCCGCTGGGCCCGCTGGTGCGCCGCGGCGACGACGAGTGGTTCACCATCGTGAAGTGGGTCGTCTACGGCCTGATCGAGGCCGAGGAAGCCGGCATCACCCAGGCCAACGCCGACAAGCTCAAGGCCGACAGCACCGACCCCGTCGTCCAGCGCCTGCTCGGCAAGGGCGACGACATGGGCAAGCTCCTTGGGCTGGACCGCGACTGGCTGCTGCGCGCCGTCAAGGCCGTGGGCAACTACGGCGAGATCTACGAGCGCAACGTCGGCGAGAAGACGCCCGTGGGCCTGCCCCGCGGCAAGAACGCATTGTGGAACCAGGGCGGCCTGCTCTACGCGCCGCCGGTGCGCTGAAACCCGCCACCCGCGCCCGCCTGGCGCAGGCGCTGGTGCTGGCCGCACTGGCGCTCTTGATCGCCTGGCTCGCGCGCAACACCCTGGCCAACATGGCCGCCCGCGGCATTCAGGCGGGCTGGGATTTCCTGCACGACGCCGCCGGCTTCGAGATCGGCGAGTCGCTCATCGCCTTCGACGCTGGGCAGAGCTACGGCCGCGCCTTCCTCGTGGGCGTGCTCAACACGCTGCGCGTGGCGCTGGCGGGCATCGCCGCGGCCTCGCTGCTTGGGCTGGCCGTGGGGCTGGCGCGGCTGTCGCGCAACGCGCTGCTCTCGCGCCTGGCCGGCGCCTACGTGGAGCTCGTCCGCAACGTGCCGCTGCTGGTGCAACTGCTGCTCTGGTACCTGCTGCTGGTGGAGTACCTGCCGGACCCCGGCGAGCCGCTGCACCTGGGCTCCTGGTTCCTGCTCAGCAAGGGCGGCCTGTCCTTCCCCTGGCCAGGCGAGGGTGGCTGGAGCCTGCCCCAGCCCGGCGCCTTCGCCGTGGAAGGCGGTGCGACGCTGACACCCGAGTTCGTGGCGCTGTGGGGTGGCCTGAGCCTGTACACCGCCGCCTTCATCGCCGAGGTGGTGCGCGGCGGGGTGATGGCCGTGCCGCGCGGGCAGACGGAAGCGGCGCTGAGCATCGGCCTCTCGCGCGCCCAAGTGCTGCAGCGCGTGGTGCTGCCGCAGGCGCTGCGCGTGATCGTCCCGCCGCTTTCGAACCAGTACCTCAACCTGACCAAGAACTCGTCGCTGGCCGTGGCCATCGGCTACCCGGACGTGGTCTCCATCGCCAACACCGCCCTCAACCAGACCGGGCGGGCGCTGGAGTGCATCAGCCTGATCATGGCCGTGTACCTGACGACCTCGCTGCTCACCGCGGCGCTCATGGGCTGGCTGGACCGCAGTGCGGCGATCCGCGAACGGTGAGGACGCCCAAAAAAATGGACCACGACGACTTCCAGCGCATTGCGCCGCGCCGCCCGCCTCCGCCGCCGGGCCTGGCGGCACGGCTGCGCGAATCGCTTTTCAGCAACCCGCTCAGTGGCGCCGCGACGCTGCTGCTCCTGGCGCTGCTGGCCTGGGGCCTGCCGCGCCTGCTGGACTGGGCGCTGTGGCAGGCGGTGTGGGCGCCAGACCCCGAGGCCTGCCAGGCCGCCCGCGGCGTGGGCGCCTGCTGGGGCATGGTGGCGGAGAAGCACCGGCTGATCCTCTTCGGCCGCTATCCCTTCGAGCAGCAATGGCGCCCGGCCTTGGCGCTGGCGCTGTGGGCGCTGCTGGCCGTGGGCAGCGTGCTGCGCGGCGGCCGCCCCGGGGCGGGCCGCGTGCTGGGCATCGCCTGGGCGGCCGGTCTGCTTGCCGGCGTGCTGCTCATGCGCGGCGGCTTTGCCGGGCTGCCGCTGGTCACCACCGACCAGTGGGGCGGATTGCCGCTGACGCTTCTGCTGGCGCTGGTGGCCATCGCCACGGCCTTTCCCATCGCGGTGGCGCTGGCGCTTGGGCGCCGATCCGGCCCGCCGCTGCTGCGCGGACTGGCCACGCTCTACATCGAACTGGTGCGCGGCGTGCCGCTGGTGTCGGTGCTCTTCATGGCCAGCTTCATCTTTCCGCTGCTGCTGCCCCCGGGCAGCAACCCGGACGTGCTGCTGCGCGTGCTCGCGGGCCTGTCGCTCTTCGCCGCGGCCTACCTGGCCGAGACCATCCGCGCCGGGCTGCAGTCCGTGCCCCTGGCGCAGGCCCAGGCCGCGCGCAGCCTGGGGATGACGGCCTGGCAGGTGCAGCGCCTGGTGCTGCTGCCGCAGGCGCTGCGCGCCGTGCTGCCCGCCCTGCTCAACAGCTTCATCTCGACGTTCAAGGACAGCTCGCTCGTCACCATCGTGAGCCTGTACGAGCTCACCGGCGCGCTGGGCCTGGCGCTCAGCGGCGACCCGGTGTGGCGGCCGTTCAAGGTGGAGGGCTACCTGTTCGTGACCGCGATCTATTTTCTGGGCTGCGCCGCCATGTCGGCCGGCGGCCGTTGGGCCGAACGCCGCTGGCGCCATGGAGGCCGCGCATGAGCACGGCCCACAACGGCGGCGGCGCCGCTGCGGCGCCGCTGGTGCGCTTCGAGCGCGTCAACAAATGGTTCGGCCAGCAGCACGTGCTGCGCGACGTGGATTTCACCGTCCAGCCCGGCGAGCGCGTGGTGCTGTGCGGGCCGTCGGGCAGCGGTAAGTCCACGCTGCTGCGCTGCGTGAACCGGCTGGAGCCTTTCCAGGAAGGCCGCCTCACCGTGGACGGCGTGGTGTTCGACGCCGGCCGGCGCGAGGACGAGCGCGCGCTGCAGGCCCTGCGCCGCCGCGTGGGCATGGTCTTCCAGCAGTTCAACCTGTTCCCCCATCTCACCGTGCTGGAGAACCTGGCGCTGGGCTCGGAGATGGCCGGCGAGCCGCGGGCGCAGGTGCGCGAGCGCGCCTTGGCGCAACTGCAGCGCGTGCGCGTGGCCGAGCAGGCGCACAAGTACCCGCTGCAGCTCTCCGGTGGCCAGCAGCAGCGCGTGGCGATCGCCCGCGCGCTGGTGCAGGCGCCGCGGCTGCTGCTGTTCGACGAGCCCACCTCGGCGCTGGACCCGGAAATGGTCCAGGAGGTGCTGGACGTGATGCGCGCCCTCGCCGACCAGGGCCAGGCCATGCTCTGCGTCACCCACGAGATGGGTTTTGCCCGCGCCGTGGCCGACCGCGTGGTGTTCATGGACGAGGGGCAGATCGTGGAAACCGCGCCGGCCCGCGAGTTTTTCGAAGCGCCACGCCGCGCGCGCACGCGGGCCTTTTTGCAGCGGGTGCTGAATCCGGCGAACACGCTGTAGGAGGTCCGCTTGCGGGCCGAACCCGGCTCCCGGCCACGATGCGTATTCGCTCAAGAACCGGCACCCCACCGCGCCGCCAATTCGGCCCGCAGACGGGCCTCCTGCAGGCTGCGGCACACTGATTGGCTTGTCCGACAACTCATGGTGAACGCCCATGGCCGCTGCCCGCCAACCTGAATACCGCATCGATCCCCAGTTCACCGAGCGCTGGTCGCCGCGCGCCTTCACCGGCGAGGCGCTGGACCAGGGCGCGCTCATGACCTGCCTGGAAGCCGCGCGCTGGGCCCCGTCCGGCAGCAACCTGCAGCCCTGGCGCTTCATCTACGGCCTGCGCGGCACGCCGGCCTTCGACACGCTGCTGAGCACGCTGGTGGAAAGCAACCGCGCCTGGGCGCAGAACGCAGGCGCTTTGTTGATCGTGCTGTCGCGCACGCAACGCACGGTGCCGGGCAAGGACGAGCCGCAAGCCATCGTCTCGCACGCCTTCGATGCCGGTGCGGCCTGGATGAGCCTGGCGCTGCAGGCCCAGGCGCTGGGCCTGCACGCGCACGCCATGGGCGGTTTTGATCGCGCCAAGGCGCGCGAGGTGCTGGCCGTGCCGGAAGACCACGCGATGCACGCCGTGGTGGCGCTGGGCCGGCGCGGCGACGCGTCGCTGCTGCCGCCCGCGCTGCAGGAGCGCGAGGCGCCCAGCGGGCGCGTGCCGCTGGCCACGCTGGTGGCCGAGGGCCGTTTCGGCTTCGAGGGCTGAAAGCCCGCAGGCCGCGCCGCGCCGGCGCGGCTTACAGCGGCGCCGGCTGCGCGTCCACCGAGCGGGCGGCCTGCGCCTGCATCACGATGTCCGGCTTCAGGTGCGGCGCGAAGGCCTGGATGAAGTCGTAGGCGTAGGCGCGCAGCAGCGCGCCGCGGCGCACGGCCACGCTGGTGGTGTTGATGGCAAACAGGTGGCGCGCGTCCACGGCCTGCAGCGGGTGGTCGCGCTCGTCGTCGAAGGCGATGGAAGCCACGATGCCCACGCCCATGCCCAGGCCGACGTAGGTCTTGATCACGTCGGCATCCATGGCGCTGAGCACCAGTTGCATGTGCAGCCCGGCGCGGCGGAAGGCGTCGTCAATCGTGCCGCGGCCGGTGTAGCCGACGTCGTAGGTGATGAGCGGGTAGGCCGCCAGCCGCTGCAGCGTCAACGGGCCTTCCAGCAGCTCGTGCCCCTGCGGTACCACCACCGAGTGCGTCCAGCGGTAGCAGGACAGCGCCACCAGCGCGTCCTGCTCGGCCAGCGTCTGCGTGGCGATGCCGATGTCGGCCTCGCCGCTGACCAGCATCTGCGCAATCTGCTGCGGCGAGCCCTGGTGCAGCTTGAGGCTCACGCCGGGGTGGCGGGATTGGAAGTCGCGCACCACCGCCGGCAGCGCGTAGCGGGCCTGCGAGTGCGTGGCCGCCACGGCCAGCGTGCCCACGTCGCCCTGGCTGAAGTCCTCGCCGATGCGGTGCAGGTTCTGCGCCTCGGTCAGCAGCCGCTCCACCACCGGCAGCAGCGTGCGCCCCGGCGCCGTCAGCCCCGTCAGCCGCTTGCCCTGGCGGACGAAGATTTCCACTCCCAGCTCCTGCTCCAGCTCGCGGATCTGCCGGCTCACGCCCGGCTGCGAGGTGTGCAGCGCCTGCGCCACTTCCGTGAGGTTGAAACCGCAACGCACCGCCTCACGCACCGAACGCAGTTGCTGAAAGTTCATGACCGTTCCCGTTAGATCCAACGCAACGATTATTTGAAGCTGCGTTTTCCGCGCCAACGAAGCGATGGGCACTTGCTCATGCGGATAGCGCATGAGCTGCGTCGTTCGTCCCTCATGCGCAGGGATTGCGCGATTGATAGGGGTAATTTCGGCAGATTTCTTCAAGCTTGACTTGAAGATCACCCGCCGGTTCCGGGGAGCACTCCAGCAAAAACAAAGCCGCGCATGGGGCGCGGCTTGCTGCTTTGCGCAAAGGGTTTTTGCGCCCTGGGCGAGTGCGGCTCAGTCCGGGCTGGCCGACGCGATGACGCCGCCGCCCAAACAGACCTCGCCGTCGTAGAGCACGGCGGACTGGCCTGGTGTCACGGCCCATTGCGGCTGGTCGAAGTGCAGGGCCACGGCGTCCACCGCCGGCAGCGACAGGCGGCAGGGTGCGTCGGCCTGGCGGTAGCGGGTCTTGGCGCCCAGCGCGCCGGGTGCGGGCGTGCGGCCGGCCACCCAGCTCAAGTCCTGCGCCACCAGCGAGCGGCTCAACAGCCAGGGGTGGTCATGGCCCTGCACGGCGTACAGCGTGTTGGTGGCCGGGTCCTTGCGGGCGACGTACCAGGGCTCGTGCTCGCCGCCGCCGCGCGGGGCGCCCTTCTCCTTCACGCCGCCGATGCCCAGGCCCTGGCGCTGGCCCAGGGTGTAGAAGCTCAGGCCCACGTGCTCGCCGATCTTGCGGCCCCGCGCGTCCTTGATGGGGCCGGGCTGGTTGGAGAGGTAGCGGTTGAGGAATTCGCGAAAAGGGCGCTCGCCGATGAAGCAGATGCCGGTGGAGTCCTTCTTCTTGGCGTTAGGCAGCCCGGCCTCGGCCGCAATGCGGCGCACCTCGGTCTTGGGCAGCTCGCCCACCGGGAACAGCGTGCGCGAGAGCTGCGGCTGGTTGAGGCGGTGCAGGAAGTAGCTCTGGTCCTTGAGCGGGTCCAGGCCTTTCAGGAGCTGGAACTCGCCGGCCACTTCGCGCACGCGGGCGTAGTGGCCGGTAGCGATCTTCTCGGCGCCCAAGCGCATGGCGTGGTCGAGAAAGGCCTTGAACTTGATCTCGGCGTTGCAGAGCACGTCCGGGTTGGGCGTGCGGTTGGCCTGGTACTCGCGCAGGAACTCGGCAAAGACGCGATCCTTGTACTCGGCGGCGAAATTGACGTGCTCGATCTCGATGCCTATCACTTCGGCCACGCTGGCGGCGTCAATGAAGTCCTGGCGCGACGAGCAGAACTCGCTGTCGTCGTCGTCTTCCCAGTTCTTCATGAAGATGCCCACCACCTCGTGGCCCTGCTGCTTGAGCAGCCAGGCGCTGACGGCGGAGTCCACCCCGCCGCTGAGGCCCACCACCACGCGGCGCGCGCGCACGCCCGTGAACACCGCCGGCGCGGCGGCGGTCGAAACAGTCTCGGTGCTCATGCCTTGATCTCGGGCGCGAAGACGCTGGGGTCCGTGGTCAGCAGGGACAGCGGAAAGCGCTTGCCGGCGAGGTGGTCCTCGATGCCGCGCAACAGCAGCGGGTTGCGGTGGCGGTGGGCGCTGGCGCGTATCTCCGGCACCGTCATCCACACCGCGCGGACGATGCCGTCGTCCAGCACCCAGCCCGGTTGCGCCGCGCTGGCCGTGCCGGCAAACGCAAAGCGCAGGTAAGTGATGTCCTCACCCGCACCCTGCCGGTACACGCGCGACAGGTAAATGCCCACAAGCTGCGTGGGGACGAAGACGCAGCCGGTTTCTTCCAAAACTTCGCGCGCCACGCCTTGCAGCAGTGACTCGCCCGGGTTGAGGTGGCCAGCCGGGTTGTTCAGGCGCAAGCCCTCAGCCGTGTGTTCTTCCACCAGCAGAAAGCGCTGCTCCCCATCGACCACCTTGTCGATCAGCGCCGCCACGGTGACGTTGGGTTTCCATCGTTCTGACATGGGGCGGATGGTAGCGTCCGCCCAACGGCCTCGGCGATGCGAGGGGCTGAATCAATCAGCTTCCTTTCTATACGGTGGTATAGATAGGCGCATTGCGAAAAATTTCTGACTCTTGTGGAAGGAGACACCACATGCTGATTGGAGTTCCGCTGGAAACGGCGGCCGGAGAGACCCGCGTCGCGGTGACCCCCGAAACCGCGAAAAAACTCAAGGCCCAGGGCCACCAGTTGTTCGTGCAGTCCGGTGCCGGCGTTGCGGCAGCCGCGCCCGACGCGGCTTATGCCGCGGTAGGGGCGGAGATCGTGGACGCCAAGGCCGCCTTCAACTGCGACCTGGTGCTCAAGGTCCGGCCCCCGTCGCCGGACGAGCTCGCGCTCATGAAGCGCGGCGCCACGGTGGTA
>NZ_JAXOJX010000059.1:0-39902 GCF_034427735.1 Azohydromonas lata | reverse complement strand
CGCCCCGGTGGCGCCGCGCGGGGCGGTGCGCCGCTCGTCCTCGTGCTCACGGCCGGCCTGCCACAGCGGCGCGCTGCCGCCCAACAGCTCGCGCAGCGCACCCGCGTGCGGCGGGCGCTCATCCGGCGCGGCGGCCAGCGCGGCGCACAAAGCCTTGACCAGCACGCGGCGCTGCAGCGGCTCGGCGGCCGGGCCCAGGGCCTGTTCCAGGCGCGCGGCCACGCCGTCCGCCGCGTCGGCCGGGTCCAGTTGCGTCCAGGGACGGCCGGCGAGGCAGCCCATCACCAGGGCGGCCAGGGCGTACACGTCGGTCCAGGCGCCGCGGGGCAAATGGGCGCTGCGCGGGTCCAGCTCAGGCGGCCGCCCAACGTCCTGCGGCGGCGGCAGCCCAAGCGCCTGCGCGGCCATGCTGAAACCCAGCAACACCGGCATGTGGCCGGAGGCCCACAACAGTTGTCGCGCATGCAACGCGCCATGCACCAGGCCCGCGGCATGCAACTGCGCCAGCGGCTCCAGCAGCGACAGCAGCAGCGCGTGCAGCGCGGCGTCGGACGGCGGCAGCGGCACCTCCGCCAGCGTCACGCCGGGCAGCAGCGGCAGCACGGCGCACAGGCTGCCTTCGGTCTCCAGGATGCCGCGCACCTGGACCAGCCCTGGCAGCCGCAACGGCTGCAGCATGTGCAGCTCGTCCACGAAGGCGGCGCGGCCGGTTTCGAACGCGGCGAAGGCGCCGGCGTCGTCCGGGTCGCGCAAGAGCGGCGCGCCGTGAGGGCCGCGCTCGCACAGCGACTGGGGACAGTATTCCTTGATGACGACGCGCTCGCGCCCGGAGGCTTGCACGGCGCGGTACAGCGTGAAGACGGGCCCGGCGTGCAGTACGGCTTCGATGCTGCAACCGGCCAGCGGGGAGCCCACCGCGCGGGCGGCACCACCCGGCGGCGGCGTGGTGGGGTCATGCAACTTCATGGCCGCACTATCTGCCCCGGCGCGCGCCCGTCCGGTTGCAAGTCGTGTCGGCCGTGGCGGCGTTTACAACAGCGCGGGAGAGTCCCGCTTGCCCTGCGCCACAGGGCCCATTCGGCGTTCAGCGGCCCGCGAGGCGATGCGCTCGCCCTGGGGCCGCCCCCCGGCTTCAGCCCCCCGTCACGGGCGGGAAGAAGGCCACTTCGGCGCCGTCGCGCAGCGCGGCGGTTTCCTCGCTCATCTTCTGGTCCAGCGCGCAGCGCACGCTGCGGCTGCGCGCCAGCGCCGTGGCGTAGGTGCCGCCGCGGGCGATCAAGGCGTCGCGCAGCGTGGCCAGGGTGCTGCCCGGCGGCAGATCGGCCACGGTTTCACCGGAGCCCAGGGTCTCGCGCAGCGAGGCGAAGTAGCGGACTTGGACGTTCATGGGCACGTTCACGAGCAGGACAGCAGTTCGGACAGCGGCAGGTAGCGCACGAGGTCGCCGCGGCGTATGGCGTTGCCGGGCGGGTTGTCCACCAGCCCATCGGCCCACACGGCCGAGGTCAGCACGCCGGAGCTTTGGTTGGGGAACAGCTCCAGCGCGCCGTCGGCGCCCACGCGCACGCGCATGAACTCGCGGCGGTGCCGGTCCGGCTTGGGCAGGTCGAACCCGGCCGGCAGCGTGAGGCCGCGCGGGAAGGCCGTGGGCAGGCCCTGCAGCGCGCACAGCACCGAGCGCACGGCCAGGAAGAAGGTGATGTAGGTGGAGACGGGGTTGCCGGGCAGGCCGATGAAAAGGGCCTCGCCCGCGCCCTCGCCTTCGCGCTTCACCGCACCGAAAGCCAGCGGCTTGCCGGGCTTGGTGCCTATAGACCACATGTCCAGCCGGCCCAGCGAGGCGACGGCGGGTTTCACGTGGTCTTCCTCGCCGACGGACACGCCGCCGGTGGTGATGATGAGGTCGTTGCCGGCGGCGGCGCGCCGCACCGTCTCGCGCGTGGCGTCGAGCTTGTCGGGGACGATGCCGAAGTCCGCCACCTCGCAGCCCACGGCCTGCAGCAGGCCGCGCAGCGTGAAGCGGTTGGAGTTGTAGATGGCGCCGGCCGGTAAGTCCTGCGGGGCGACTTCGCCGGGCATGACCAGCTCGTCCCCGGTGGACAGCAGCGCCACGCGCGGGCGGCGCAGCACGGTCAGCCGCGCGGCGCCCACGGTGGCGGCCAGGCCCAGGGCCTGCGGCGTGAGGCGCGTGCCCTTGGGCAGGACGACGGCGCCGGTGCGCACGTCCTCGCCGCGCGGGCGCACCCACTGGCCGGCGGCGGGCGCGGCGTTGAAGGTGACGGTGCCGTCGCCGGGCGTGGTGTCTTCCTGCATCACCACGGCGTCGGCGCCGGCGGGCACTTGGGCGCCGGTGAAGATGCGCGCGGCCGTGCCGGGCTGCAGCGGCGTGCCCACGTGGCCGGCCGGGATGCGCTGCGACACGGGCATGGGCTGGCCGGGCAGCACGTCGGCGGCGCGCACGGCATAGCCGTCCATGGAGCTGTTGTCCGCGGGCGGGACGTCCAGGGGCGAGATCACGTCCTGCGCCAGCACGCGGCCCAGGGCGTCGAAGGTGGAGAGCTCTTCCGTCTCGCGAAGGGCTTGCAAGAGCGCGCCTTGCACCAGTCGCGCCTGGGCTTCATCCAGGCTCAGCAGCGGAGGCCGTTCAGCCATGCGTGTCTCCTGCATAGTTAAAACGCTCGCCTTGGGCGAGCAGGAATTCGGCCACGGCCCGGGGGCTGTTCAGGTCCAGCAGCGGCAGCGCGCCGGGAGGCGTGGGCAGCGCATCCGGCGTGTCGGTGGCGATGGCCACCACGTGCGCATCCGCCGGGTACAGCGGCTCCTGGCCCAGCGCGGCGCGCCAGATTTCTACCTTGGGCAGCGCGGCATGCTTGAAGCCTTCGACGAGCAGCCAGTCCACGGGCCGCATTTCGGCGATCAGCTCGCCGATTTGCGGCTCGTGGTCCATGGGGTGCTCGCGCAGCAGGGCCAGGCGGTGGCTGGAGGCCAGCAGCACCTCGCCGGCACCGGCCTGGCGGTGGCGCCAGCTGTCCTTGCCGGGCTGGTCGATGTCGAAGCGCTTGTGGGTGTGCTTGATCACCGACACGCTGCAGCCGGCCGCACGCAGCGCGGCGATGACGCCCTCCAGCAGCGTGGTCTTGCCCACGCCGGAAGGGCCGGCGAAGCCCACGACTTTCATCACTGCGGCGCGCGGCTCAGTCGACCGCGCACTCAAGCTCGATGACGGCCTTGACCTTCTCGGCGTCGGCCGGCAGCACCATGAAGCGCTTGGGCAAGGCTTCGATGCCCACGTGCGCGGCGGGACGCTCGGGCTCGCGGCCCAGCGCCTCGACGATGGTGGCGGCGAACTTCACCGGCAGCGCCGTCTCCAGCACGATCATGGGCGTGCCGCTTTGCAGCCGCTCGCGGGCGACCTTGACGCCGTCGGCGGTGTGGGTGTCGATCATCACGCCGCAGCGCTCGAACGTGTCGCGGATGGTGGCGACGCGGTCGGCATGCGTGCTGCGGCCGGAGACGAAGCCGAACTCGGCGACGCGGGCGAACTCTTCAGGCGTGAGCGTGAAATAGCCCTTGCTGTCCACGTCATCCTTGAACAGCTGCTGCGTGCGGGCGGCGTCGCGGCCTAGCAGGTCAAAGATGAAACGTTCGAAGTTGCTGGCCTTGGAGATGTCCATGGAGGGGCTGGACGTCTCGTGCGTCTCGGCGCCCTTGCGCACGCGGTAGGTGCCGGTGCGGAAGAACTCGTCGAGCACGTCGTTCTCGTTGGTGGCGCACACGAGCTGGGCGATGGGCAGGCCCATCATGCGGGCGACGTGGCCGGCGCAGATGTTGCCGAAGTTGCCCGACGGCACGGTGAAGCTCACGCGCTCGTCGTTGCTCTGGGTGGCCTGGAAGTAGCCGGCGAAGTAGTACACCACCTGGGCCAGCAGGCGGGCCCAGTTGATGGAGTTGACGGTGCCGATGCGCCAGTGGCGCTTGAACTCCAGGTCGTTGCTGACGGCCTTGACGATGTCCTGGCAGTCGTCGAACACGCCTTCGATGGCGATGTTGTGGATGTTGTCGTCCTGCAGGCTGAACATCTGCGCCTGCTGGAAGGGGCTCATGCGGCCGTGCGGGCTGAGCATGAAGACGCGCACGCCCTTCTTGCCGCGCATGGCGTGCTCGGCGGCGCTGCCGGTGTCGCCCGACGTGGCGCCCAGGATGTTGAGCTCCTGGCCGCGGCGGGCGAGCTCGTACTCGAAGAGGTTGCCCAGGAGCTGCATGGCCATGTCCTTGAAGGCCAGCGTTGGGCCGTTGGACAGCGCCTCCAGCACCAGGCCGGGCTCCAGGGGTTTCAGGGGGACGATTTCCCTGGTGCCGAAGACTTCCTCGGTGTAGGTCTTGCGCACGAGGCTGCGCAGGTCGTCGGCGGGGATGTCGGCTATGTAGAGCGACAGGATCTCGAACGCCAGGTCCGCGTAGGCCAGGCCGCGCCAGCGCGCGAGCGTGCCGGCGTCGACCTTGGGGTATTGGGTCGGCAGGTACAGGCCGCCGTCCGGCGCCAAGCCTTCGAGCAGGATCTCGGAGAAGCCGCGGGGCGTGGCGTCGCCGCGGGTGCTGAGGTACTTCATGCGGGAGTCTCCCGCCGGCGGCCGCTTGAAGCCCCGGCGTGCGGTTCAAGTCACGAAGGCTGCGCGCGCAACCGGTGCGGCGCGCAGCCCTGGCCTCAGGCCATGGTCCGGCCAGCGCGTCAGGCCAGCTCTTCCTTGCGCAGGCTGACGATGGGCGCCAGCACGGTGGGCAGCGCCTGCATCTGGGCGATGGCCTTGCGCATGGAGCCTTCGATGGTGTCGTGCGTGAGGATGATGACGTCGGTGTTCTTCTCGCCCTCGGCCGACTCGCGCTGCAGCAGCGCGTCGATGCTGATGCCGTGCTCGGCCAGGATGCCGGTGACGCGCGAGAGCACGCCGGCCTCGTCGGCCACCTGCAGCCGCAGGTAGAAGGCGGTGCGCACCTGGTCGATGGGCAGGATGGGCATGTCCGACAGCGCCTCGGGCTGGAAGGCCAGGTGCGGCACGCGGTTGCCGGGGTCGGCGGTGTGCAGGCGGGTGACGTCCACCAGGTCGGCGATCACGGCGCTGGCCGTGGGCTCGGCACCGGCGCCCTTGCCGTAGTACAGCGTCGTGCCCACGGCGTCACCCTGCACCACCACGGCGTTCATGGCGCCTTCGACGTTGGCGATCAGGCGCTTGGCCGGGATCAGCGTCGGGTGCACGCGCAACTCGATGCCGCTTTCCTGGCGGCGCGCGATGCCCAGCAGCTTGATGCGGTAGCCGAGCTGCTCGGCGTAGCGGATGTCCGCGGCCTGCAGCTTGGTGATGCCTTCCACATGGGCCTTGTCGAACTGCACGGGCACGCCGAAGGCGATGGCGGCCATGATGGTGGCCTTGTGCGCGGCGTCCACGCCCTCGATGTCGAAGGTCGGGTCGGCTTCGGCGTAGCCCAGGCGCTGGGCTTCCTTGAGCACCACCTCGAAGTCCAGCCCCTTGGAGCGCATCTCCGAGAGGATGAAGTTCGTGGTGCCGTTGATGATGCCGGCGATCCACTCGATGCGGTTGGCGGTGAGGCCTTCGCGCAGCGCCTTGATGATGGGAATGCCGCCGGCCACGGCGGCCTCGAAGGCGACCATCACGCCGCGGGCGCGGGCGGCTTCGAAGATTTCCGTGCCGTGCACGGCCAGCAGCGCCTTGTTGGCGGTGACCACGTGCTTGCCGGCGGCGATGGCGTCCATCACCAGCGCCTTGGCCACGCCGTAGCCGCCTATGAGCTCGACCACGATGTCGATGTCGGGATTGGCGATGACTTCGCGGGCGTCGGCGACGACCTTGGCGTGCTCGCCCACGACGGCGCGGGCGCGCTCGACGTCGAGATCGGCCACCATGGCGATTTCAATGCCGCGACCCGCGCGGCGGCGGATTTCTTCCTGGTTGCGCGTGAGCACGTTGAACGTGCCGCCACCGACGGTGCCAATGCCGAGCAGGCCGACCTGTATGGGTTTCATAGGAGGGGGGTTTCAGTCAGAACGAGTGACGTTTGCGGTAGTGGTCGAGGAAGCGCGCGATGCGCCCAATGGCGTCGGCGAGATCGTCGGAATTGGGCAGGAAGACCAGGCGGAAGTGGTCGGGGGTGGCCCAATTGAAGCCGGTGCCCTGGACGATGAGCACCTTCTCCTCGGCCAGCAGCTCGTAGGCGAACTGCTGGTCGTCGGCGATGGGATAAATCTTGGGGTCCAGGCGCGGGAACATGTACAGCGCCGCTTTCGGCTTGACCACGCTCACGCCCGGAATCTGGTTGAGCAGCTCGGTGGCCAGGTCGCGCTGGCGCGCCAGGCGCCCGCCCGGGGCCACCAGGTCCTTGATGCTCTGGTAGCCGCCCAGGGCCGTTTGAATGGCGAGCTGGCCCGGCGTGTTGGCGCACAGCCGCATGGAGGCCAGCATGTTCAGGCCTTCGATGTAGTCGCGGGCGTGCTTCTTGGGACCTGACACCACCATCCAGCCGGCGCGGTAGCCGCAGGAACGGTAGTTCTTGGACAGGCCGTTGAAGGTCACGCAGAGCACGTCCTCGGCCAGCGAGGCGATGGAGGTGTGCGTGGCGCCGTCGTAGAGCGTCTTGTCGTAGATCTCGTCGGCGAACACGATCAACTGGTGCTGGCGGGCGATCTCCAGGATCTCGCGCAGCAGCTCCGGCGGGTACAGCGCGCCCGTCGGGTTGTTCGGGTTGATGACGACGATGGCCTTGGTGTTGGCGGTGATCTTGCTGCGGATGTCGGCGAGGTCGGGCGTCCAGTCGGCCTGCTCATCGCAGATGTAGTGCACGGGGCGGCCGCCGGAAAGCGACACGGCCGCGGTCCACAGCGGGTAGTCGGGTGCGGGCACTAGCACCTCGTCGCCCGTGTCCAGCAGCGCGTTGAGCGCCATCACGATGAGCTCGGAGGCGCCGTTGCCCAGGTAGACGTCGTCCACGGACACGCCGGGGATCTGCTTCTCCTGCGTGTAGTGCACGACCGCCTTGCGCGGGGCGAAGAGGCCCTTGCTGTCGGTGTAGCCGGCGGCGGCGGACAGGTTACGGATCATGTCCTGGACGATTTCGTCCGGAGGGTCGAAGCCGAACACGGCGAGGTTGCCGATGTTGAGCTTGATGATCTTCTGGCCCTCCTCTTCCATCTGGCGGGCCTTTTCCAGCACTGGGCCACGGATGTCGTAACAGACGTCGGCAAGCTTGCTGGACTTGGAAATCGGCTTCAAGAAGGGTCTCCGGCGAAACGCACGCCACTCCGGCGCGCGCGAAAACTAGAATTATCCACGTGAAGTTCCAGCCCGATCGACTCGAAGGCGTCAATGCCATTTCCCGCCACGAGCCCCAGCGCTTGTGGGTCAACACCACCGAATGGGGGCAAAGCGTTCTGGTGCCCGTGCGCGGCGAGGTTCAGCCTTGGCCCGTGGAGCGCTTTGAAGCCCTGACCGAGGAGCACTTTGCCCAACTGCTGCAACTGCGTCCGGAGCTCGTGATTTTCGGCTCGGGCCCGCGCCTGCGTTTTGTTAAGCCGGCCCTACTGCGTTCGCTCATCACGGCCGGCATAGGCGTGGAGACCATGGACACAGCCGCGGCCTGCCGCACCTACAACGTGCTGGCCAGCGAGGGGCGCATCGTCGCCGCGGCGCTGCTGCTGGAGCGCGGCTGAACCTGACTGAGGGCGGCTGAAAGCGGCTGCACGCGGCAGCGTGCCAAGCCGGCCGCCGTCGGCAATCCTGAAAAGAAGCCCGCACCGTGCGCGGTGGGGGCTTGCATTACCGCGCGCCGCCCTCAGCTTGGGAAAGCCGGCGGCGGGTGTTTCGTGATGAAACGCCGCTGCGGCGTCAATACCTGCCGGGAAACCGGTTCAGGCCAATTCCGGACACGGGCAAGCCCTACCCGTGACGGGCTATAATAAATAGTTGCTCCGGCGCTGCCGCCCGGCCCCATAGCGAGAAGAGAAACACTCCTCCATGACGCCTGCCCTGAACAAACCCCTTCCTGAATTCGAAGCGCTCGCCACGAGCGGCATCAAATTCACGCCCGCCGCCTTTGCGGGGCAGATCGTGGTGCTGTATTTCTATCCCAAGGACAATACCCCGGGTTGTACCACCGAGGCACTGCAGTTCCGTGATCAACACAAGGAATTCGTGAAGTCCGGCGCAGTCGTCTTTGGCGTCTCGCGCGACAACATGGCCTCGCACGACAAGTTCCGCCAGACGCTGGAACTGCCATTCGACCTGATCGCCGACACCGAAGAAAAGCTCTGCCACATGTTCGGAGTGGTCAAGAACAAGATCATGTACGGCAAGAAGGTCAAGGGCATCGAGCGCAGCACGTTCCTGATCGACGCCGGCGGCGTGCTGCGTGCCGAGTGGCGCGGCATCAAGGTCGCCGGCCATGTGGACGAAGTGCTCAAGGCCGTCAAGGCGCTCAAGACCACGGCCTGATCGCCGTCGCTGTCTACGCCGCGCACCAGTACGGTGCGCCACGCACGAAGAGCCGGCCCAGCGTCGGCTTTTTTACGTGCTCATGACAACCCCGCTCCGTGATTTTCCACGCCGTGCTGGGCATGCAAGCTGCTAGAAATGCGTCATGGCGCTTTGGCCTTGTTGCAGCAGCTCTTACCCCCTCTTTCAAGCGGGCTATGATGGCTGCATGCTCCTGAAGCCTCAGCGCGCATCGAACCGAAGCCGCACCGTCCCTGGCGACTGTGCGGCTTCGGCGTTTCTGGCCTTTGCAAACGCCTTCTTCAGAGGACCTTCATGCCCCTTCCCAAGCCGCCTGCACGCAAAGCTGCCCAACTCACGACTGCCGACTTCGAGTCGCAGGCTGCCCCCAAAGGCGGCAAACGCGGGTTGAAACGGGCTGCTGCCGCGGAGGCCGAGCCGGCACTGCTGGACCTGCGCAACGACGCCGCCGAGGCCGCGGCTCCCCCCCTGGAAGTCACCCCGCCCGCCGCGGCCGCGCCCAGCGCGATGCCCGCCTCGCCCAACACCAGGGCCGCCCCGCGCCCGCGCAAGCCGCGCAGCACCGGGCCGGCCAAGCTCTTCGTGCTCGACACCAACGTGCTCATGCACGACCCGATGAGCCTGTTCCGCTTCGACGAGCACGACATCTACCTGCCGATGATCACGCTCGAGGAGCTCGACGGCCACAAGAAGGGCATGAGCGAGGTCTCGCGCAACGTACGCCAGGTCAGCCGCGACCTCGACGCCCTGGCCGGCGGCCCCGACGCCGCCAAGCTCGACCCGGCCGAGGGCATCGCGCTGGCCAAGACCGGCCACAAGGAAGCGCTTGGGAAGCTTTTCTTCCAGACCCAGCTGCTGGAGACCAAGCTGCCCCAGGGGCTGCCCCAGGGCAAGGCCGACAACCAGATCCTGGGCGTGGTGCAGTCGCTGCGCGAGCAACAGCAGGGCCGTGAAGTGGTGCTGGTGTCCAAGGACATCAACATGCGCATCAAGGCCCGCGCGCTGGGCCTGGCCGCCGAGGACTATTTCAACGACAAGACGCTCGACGACGTAGACCTGCTCTACACCGGCGTGCTGCAGCTGCCCGCGGACTTCTGGGAGCGCCATGGCAAGACCATGGAGAGCTGGCAGCAAGGCGGCCACACCTACTACCGCATCAGCGGCCCGCTGGTGCCCGCGCTGCTGGTCAACCAGTTCGTGTACCTGGAGACGCCCGGCGCCGCGCCGCTGTACGCCCGCGTGGCCGAGATCACCGGCAAGAACGCCGTGCTCAAGACGCTCAAGGAGTACACGCACCAGAAGAACGCCGTGTGGGGCGTCACCGCCCGCAACCGCGAGCAGAACTTCGCGCTGAACCTGCTCATGGACCCGGAGTGCGACTTCCTCACCCTCACCGGCACGGCCGGCACGGGCAAGACGCTGATGACGCTGGCCGCGGGCCTCTCCCAGGTGCTCGACGACCGCCGCTACAGCGAGATCATCGTCACCCGCGTGACCGTGCCCGTGGGCGAGGACATCGGCTTCCTGCCCGGCACCGAGGAAGAGAAGATGGGCCCGTGGATGGGCGCGCTGGACGACAACCTGGAGGTGCTGGCCCGCAGCGACTCCAGTGCCGGCGAGTGGGGCCGCGCCGCCACCAACGAGCTGGTGCGCAGCAAGATCCGCATCAAGAGCCTGAACTTCATGCGCGGGCGCACTTTCCTCAACAAGTTCGTGATCATCGACGAGGCCCAGAACCTCACGCCCAAGCAGATGAAGACGCTCATCACCCGCGCGGGCCCGGGCACCAAGATCGTCTGCCTGGGCAACCTGGCGCAGATCGACACGCCCTACCTCACCGAAGGCAGCTCCGGCCTCACCTACGCAGTGGACCGCTTCAAGGGCTGGCCGCACTCGGGGCACGTCATGCTCGCCCGCGGCGAGCGCTCCCGCCTGGCGGACTTCGCTTCCGAAGTGCTGTAACGCCGGCCGGGTTCACGCCTACCGCCCAAAGGGGCTGCGCAAGCAGCCCTTTTTCGTTGCCGCAACGACTCGCCCCGCGCCGCCGCTACAGTGCGGCCCGCCTATGAAGCTGCGTCTGAAAATCCTGCTGCTGGCGCTGCTGCCGCTGGTGGCGGCGCTGTGCCTGATCGCTTGGGCCGTGGTGCACCAGGAAAAGGAGCTGCTCGCGCGTGAGCGCGCCGCCGTGCAACGTGCCTACATGGACGCGCGCCGCGACGAGCTGCGCCACTACGTGGAGCTGGCCATGAGCAACGTGCGCCCGCTCTACGAACGCTCGGCGCAGCAAGACGAAGCCAGCCGCCGCGCCGCCGCCGTGCAGGCCCTCTCGCAGCTCGCGCAACTGGACTACGGCGCCGACGGCTACTTCTTCGTCTACAACCTCGAAGGCCGCGTGCTCATGCACTCGCGCCAGCCGGAGCTCATAGGCCGCAACCTGTGGGAGCTGCGCGACCCCAACGGCTCGCCCACCATCCAGCGCCTCATCGCGCAGGCCAAGGCCGGCGGCGGCTACGTCGAATACCTGTGGCGCCAGCCCTCCAGCGAGCGCATGGCGCCCAAGCTGGGCTACGTGGTGGCGCTGCCGCAGTGGAACTGGATGCTGGGCACGGGCCTGTACCTGGACGGCATACAGGCCGCGCTGGGCCAGCTGGAGCAGGAGTCGCGCAGCAACGTGGCGCGCACGCTGTGGCTCATGGGCGGCATCGCGCTGGTGGCGCTGCTGCTCATCAGCGCCAGCGGCCTGGCCTTGAACTTGAGCGAGCAGCGCGCGGCCGAGCACAAGCTGCGCGCCCTCGCCCACCAGGTGGTGCGGCTGCAGGAGGACGAGCGCGCCCACCTCGCGCGCGAGCTGCACGACGGGCTGAGCCAGCACCTGGTCGCCATCAAGCTGCTGGTGGAGTCGGCCCAGCGCGACGGCCGCGCCGAAGTGCTGCGCCAGGCCGCGCAGCGCCTGGGCGACAGCCTCAACGAGGTGCGCCGCATCTCGCACCGGCTGCGCCCCGCGCTGCTGGACACCCTGGGCTTGCCCGCCGCGCTGGCCCACCTGGCGCAGGAGTTCGCCGAAAGCGGCGCCGTGCAGGCCGGCGCCACCGTGCAGGGGAGCCCCAAGCCGCTGCCGGAAGTCGTCAACACCGTGCTGTTCCGCGTGGCGCAGGAGGCGCTGACCAACGTGGCCAAGCACGCGCAGGCGCAGCACCTGGCGCTGGCGCTGGAGTTCCCCGAGGCCGGCGGCGTGGCCATGCGCGTGCTCGACGACGGCCGAGGCTTCGACGCCGAGGCCGCGCAGGACGCCTCCGGCCCCGGCATCGGCCTGCGCAACATGCGCGAGCGCCTCGTCTCCATTGGCGGGCTGCTGGAGGTGCAAAGCCGCCCCGGCCACGGCACACAGATCGAGGCCGTCATTGCCGCCGCGCAGCTCGCGCGGCTGGCGCGCGACAATCCCGCGCCATGACCGCCGGCAGCACCTCCCCGCTTCGCATCCTGCTCGTCGACGACCACCCGCTGGTGCGCGACGGGCTGCGCGCGCGGCTGCAGGCCGACGGCTACGTGGTCACGGCCGAGGCCGGCGCGCCGGAGTCGGCCATGCAGGCGCTGCTGCGCGACCAGCCCGACCTCGTGCTCATGGACGTGGGCCTCAAGGGCAGCAGCACCAACGGCATCGAGCTGGCGGCGCAGATGCTGCAGCGCCGCCCGGGCCTGGCCGTGCTGATGTTCAGCATGTACGACAACCCCGAGTACGTGCAGCGCGCGCTGCAGGCCGGCGCGCGCGGCTACGTGCTCAAGGACGCCTCCGGCGACGAGCTGCTCGCCGCCATAGAGGCCATACGCGCCGGCGGCACCTTCCTGAGCCCGGGCGTGACGCGGCGCATGTTCCGCGCGCAGGCACCCAAGCCCATCCTGACGCCGCGCGAGAGCGAGATCCTGAGTGCCCTGGCCCGCGGCGAGAGCAGCAAGCAGATCGCGCGGGCGCTGGACCTGTCGGTGCGCACCGTGGAGACGCATCGCCAGAACATCAAGCGCAAGCTGGAGCTGGACAGCCCGGCCGAGCTCATGCGCTACGCGCTCGAACACGCGCGCAACCCCTGACGCCTGCTGCCGCTCCAGCGCCCGCACCTTCAAACCTGGGGTTGACCCCTAGGTGGCGCCACGCAAGCGCCCCCGTAGCCGCGACGGATGTTTGCGTTGCTTCCAGCGCCGACCATGACGCCCCTGTCCAACACCCATCGCGCAGGGGCCGGCTGCTTGCCCGGCTGAAGCGCGCCGCAGGAGCCAACCCTATGTCTTTCATCCGTCGCCACCTGCCCTGGGCAGGCGTGGCCGTCCTGGGCGCCTGCTCGCTGGCCTACGTGGCCCTGGCGCGCGGCGAAGCGGTGAGCGCGCTGTGGATCGTGGTCGCCGCGGTCTGCGTCTACCTCATCGGCTACCGCTACTACAGCCTGTTCCTCGCGCAACGGGTGCTGGGCCTGGACCCCACGCGCCAGACGCCGGCCTGGAAATACAACGACGGCCTGGACTTCGTGCCCACCAACAAGCACGTGCTCTACGGCCACCACTTCGCGGCCATCGCGGGTGCCGGCCCGCTGGTGGGCCCGGTGCTGGCGGCGCAGATGGGCTACCTGCCCGGGCTGCTGTGGATCCTCGCGGGCGTGGTCTTCGCCGGCGCGGTGCAGGACTTCATCGTGCTCTTCATCTCCACGCGGCGCGACGGGCGCTCGCTCGGCGACCTGGTGAAGCAGGAGATGGGCACGGTGCCGGGGCTGATCGCGCTCTTCGGCGCCTTCATGATCATGATCATCATCCTCGCGGTGCTGGCGCTGATCGTGGTGAAGGCGCTGGCCGAGTCCCCGTGGGGCACCTTCACGGTGGCCGCCACCATTCCGGTGGCGCTGTTCATGGGCGTGTACCTGCGCTTCATCCGGCCCGGGCGCATCGGCGAGATCTCCGTCATCGGCTTCGTGCTGCTGATGGCCGCCATCCTGGGCGGGCAGTGGGTGCACGAGAGCCCCACGCTGGCGCCGCTCTTCACCTTCGACGGCAAGGCGCTGACGTGGCTGCTCATCGGCTACGGCTTCGTCGCCGCGTCCATTCCGGTGTGGCTGCTGCTGGCGCCGCGCGACTACCTCTCGACCTTCCTCAAGATCGGCACCATCGTCGCGCTGGCCATCGGCATCGTGGTCGTTGCGCCCTCGCTGCAGATGCCCAAGCTCACGCAGTTCGCGGCCGGCAACGGCCCGGTGTGGGCGGGCAACCTGTTCCCTTTCCTCTTCATCACCATCGCCTGCGGCGCGGTGTCCGGCTTCCACGCCCTCATCTCGTCGGGCACCACGCCCAAGATGCTGGAGAACGAATCGCACGCCCGCTACATCGGCTACGGCGGCATGCTGGCCGAGAGCTTCGTGGCGGTGATGGCGCTGGTGGCGGCCTCGTGCATCGAGCCGGGCGTCTACTTCGCCATGAACAGCCCAGCCGCGCTGGTGGGCAAGACGCCCGAGGCCGTGGCGGCGACGCTCTCCACCTGGGGCTTCGTCATCACGCCGGAGATGCTGGTGCAGACCGCCAAGGACGTGGGCGAGAACACCATCCTGGCCCGCGCCGGCGGTGCGCCGACCCTGGCCGTGGGCATGGCCCACATCCTCCACCAGGTCGTGGGCGGCAAGGCCATGATGGCCTTCTGGTACCACTTCGCCATCCTGTTCGAGGCCCTGTTCATCCTCACCGCCGTGGACGCCGGCACGCGCGCCGGCCGCTTCATGCTGCAGGACCTGCTGGGCAGCTTCGTGCCCGCGCTCAAGCGCACGGAATCCTTGCCCGCGAACCTGCTGGCCACGGGCCTGTGCGTGGCGACCTGGGGCTACTTCCTGTACCAGGGCGTGGTCGATCCGCTGGGCGGCATCAACACGCTGTGGCCCCTCTTCGGCATTGCCAACCAGATGCTGGCGGCCGTGGCGCTGATGCTGGGCACGGTGGTGCTGTTTCGCATGAAGAAGGACCGCTACGCCTGGGTGACCATCGTTCCCACCGTGTGGCTGCTGCTGTGCACGCTGACCGCGGGCTGGCAGAAGATCTTCTCGGAGGACGTGCGCGTGGGCTTCCTGGCCCATGCCGGCAAGTACGCCGACGCGCTGGCGCAAGGCAAGGTGCTGGCCCCGGCCAAGAGCCTGGAGGCGATGGAGCGCGTGATCTTCAACGACCGGCTGGACGCGGCGCTGTGCGGCCTGTTCATGTTCGTGGTCGCAAGCATCCTGGTGTATGCCGTGCGCAGCGTGCTGGCCGCCCGCGCCAGCCGCGCGCCCACCACGCGCGAGATGGCCTACGAGCGGCTGCCCGCCGACGCCCAGGCCGCGGCCCATGCCTGAAGCTGAAACCAAGGCTTCCCGCCTGGCCCAGTTGGGCCAGGCCGGGCGCTACTTCGCGCAGGGCCTGCGCCTCATGGTCGGGTTGCCGGACTACGGCGGCTACCTGGAGCACATGAAGCGCACCCACCCCGACCAGGAGCCCATGAGCTACGAGGCGTTCTTCCGGGAGCGCCAGCAGGCGCGGTACGGGGGGCGCGCGGGGAAGTGCTGTTGAGGCGCTGGAAGAAAAAAGAAAAGGGGCCGCTTGCGCGGCCCCTTCCTTTCCTCCCTCACTCTCCCTCTTTTGTTCCTTGTCTTACTGGGCGCCCACCAGGTCGCTGATCTGGCGCAGGGCGGCCGGGTCTTCCATGGTGGTGAGGTCGCCCGGGTCGCGCTGTTCGCACACGGCCTGGATGGCGCGGCGCAGCAGCTTGCCCGAGCGCGTCTTGGGCAGCACGCTCACGAAGCGCACGCGCGCCGGGCGCGCCACCGCGCCCAACTGCGCGTCCACCGTCTTCAGGATCTCGGCTTCGAGCTGCTTCATGCGGGCCTCGTCGCCCAGCGCCGTGGCGTCGCGCAGCACGGCAAACGCCATGGCCACCTGGCCCTTGAGCTGGTCGGCCACGCCCACCACCGCCACCTCGGCCACGGCCGCATGGCTGCAGATGCTCTCCTCGATCTCGCGCGTGCCCAGGCGGTGGCCGGCCACGTTGATCACGTCGTCCGTGCGGCCCAGGATGAAGTAGTAGCCGTCCTTGTCGCGGATGCCCCAGTCGAAGGTGCTGTAGAGCCAGTGCTCCGGCTTGCCATCCAGCGCCGGCACCTTCTGCCAGTAGGTCTTGACGAAGCGGTCGTCGTCGCCCCACACCGTCTGCAGGCAGCCCGGCGGCAGCGGGCCTTCCACCACCACCACGCCCTTCTGGTCAGCGCCCTTGAGCTCCTCGCCGCTTTGCTGGTCGATCAGCTTCACGTCGTAGCCGTAGGTCGGCACGCCGGGGCTGCCGAACTTGCTGGGCTGCTTCTCCACGCCGTTGGCGATGGACAGGATGGGCCAGCCCGTCTCGGTCTGCCAGTAGTTGTCGATGATGGGGCAGCCCAGGCCCTCGCTGATCCAGCGCGCCGTGGGCTCGTCCAGCGGCTCGCCGGCCAGGAACAGCGCCTTGAGCGTGGACAGGTCGTACTTCTTCAGCAGCGCCGGGTCGTGCTTCTT
Organism: Azohydromonas lata; assembly: GCF_034427735.1. NCBI lineage: Bacteria > Pseudomonadati > Pseudomonadota > Betaproteobacteria > Burkholderiales > Sphaerotilaceae > Azohydromonas > Azohydromonas lata. Next base: position 23,835 of record NZ_JAXOJX010000059.1, on the reverse strand, counting down.
GAGCACGCGAATCGCCGTGGGGGCGCTGAACATCACGGTGGCCTTGTACTTCTCCACCAGGCTCCACCACACGCCCGCGTCCGGCGTGGTGGGCAGGCCTTCGTACAGCACCGTGGCCATGCCGCCGATCAGCGGCCCATAGACGATGTAGCTGTGGCCCACCACCCAGCCGATGTCGCTGGTGCACAGGAAGGTCTCGCCCGGGTCGCCCTGGAAGATGTGCTTCAGGCTCGCGGCCAGCGCCACGGTGTAGCCGCCGGTGTCGCGCTGCACGCCCTTGGGCTTGCCCGTGGTGCCGCTGGTGTAGAGCGTGTAGCTCGGGTGCGTGGCGTCCACCCACTCGCAAGGCACCTCGGTGCCGGTGAACTGCTCGCGCACCGCGGCGAAGTCCACGTCGCGGCCTTCGGTGCGCTCCATGGGCGCCAGGCCCCGGTCCACCAGCAGCACCTTGGCGGGCTTGTGGTTGGCCAGGCGCAGCGCCTCGTCCAGCAGCGGCTTGTAGGCGATGACCTTGCCGCCGCGCGAGCCGGCGTCGGCGCTCACCACCACGGTGGGCGCGGCGTCGTCGATGCGGCTGGCCAGGCTGTGGCTGGCAAAGCCGCCGAACACCACGGAGTGGATGGCCCCCAGCCGCACCGCGGCCAGCATGGCGAACACGGCCTCGGGAATCATGGGCATGTACAGCAGCACGCGGTCGCCCTTCTTGACGCCCAGCGACTGCAGCACCGCCGCCATGCGCTGCACCTCGGCGTGCAGCTCGCGGAAGCTGTAGATCTGCTCCTTGTCCACCTCGGTGGACACCCAGACCAGCGCGTTCTGGTCCGCACGGTCCTTGAGGTGGCGGTCCACCGCGTTGTGGCAAAGGTTGGTCTCCCCGCCCGGGAACCAGCGGACGAACGGCGCCTTGCTGTAGTCGCAAACCTGGTCGAACGGCTTGTTCCATTCGATCAACTTGGCCTGCTCGGCCCAGAAATCCTCACGCTGCTCGACCGAGCGCTTGTGAAAGTCCGCGTAGCTCATGCTTTAGGCTCCTGCTTGCATGCGAAATAATGAATTCAAAATTTGGCGATCCTGAAGGTCCGGGGTGGCCTGGTCGCCTGCTGTCTTGTTGTTGGGGTTGTGGGGTCAGTCGATGCGGACCACGAAGCGGCCCCGCACCTTGCCGTCCATGAGCGCCTGCGCGCCCCACCTCGCTTGCGTGAGCGGGATGGTCTGCGTGAGGCCGTCCAGCAAGCCGGTATCAAGCGATTCGAAGATGCGCTGCCACGCCGCCTCGCGCAGCGGCCGCGCTGGCCACACGCTGTTGATGCCGGCCAGCGTCACGCCGCGCAGGATGAAGGGCATCACCGAGCCGGGCAGGTCCGCGCCATGCGCCAGACCGCAGGCTGCCACGGTGCCATTCCACTTCGTTTGCGCCAGCGCATTGACCAGCGTGTGGCTGCCCGCGGCGTCCACCACGGCGTCCCAGCGTTCCTTCTGCAGCGGTTTTCCAGCGGCTTCCAGCGTGCGGCGGTCTAGGACGTCGGCGGCGCCCAACGCACGCAGGTAATCGGCCTCGGCCGTCTTGCCGGTGGCGGCGGTGACGCGGTGCCCGGCGCGCGCCAGCAGCGCGATGGCGATGCTGCCCACGCCACCGGTGGCGCCCGTGACCAGCACTTCGCTTTGCGGCTTCAGGCCGTGGCGCTCCAGCGCCAGCACGGCCAGCGCCGCGGTGAAGCCGGCCGTGCCCACGGCCATGGCGTGCTCGGTGGAGAAGCCCGCGGGCAGCTTGACCAGCCCATCCGGCGGCAGCACGGCCTGCTGCGCCAGGCAGCCCCAGCGCGTTTCTCCTACCTCGGCGCCGGTGCTGGCGACACGGTCGCCAGGCTGGAAGCCGGGGTGGCGGCTGGCGATGACGACGCCCGCGCCGTCTATGCCCGGCACCATGGGGAAGCGCCGGATGACCGGCGAGCGGTCGGTGATGGCCAGGCCGTCCTTGAAATTCAGCGTGGAGTGCTGGATGCGCACCAGCACCTCCCCCTCGCCCGGCTCCAGCGGCGGCAGCTCGCGCACGTCGGCGCTGAAACCGCCGGCGTCCTTCTGCAGGTACAGGGCACTGAACATCTTGGGGGTGTCTCCAGGCGCTGCCGGGACCGTTGGCCGGCGGCTTTGTGTTAGGCCTGGATTGCATGCGCATGCGCTGACGGCATGCTGACGCATTGACTTGGCGCTAATAAGGCCATTGGGCTGGGTTAATCCCCCCCTCGAACATGGTACTCTCCGCGCCCGTGAAGAAAGCCCTACCTTCCCTGCTGCTTACTTGTGTGCTTTTCGCAACAGTCGGTGCGGAAGCCGCGCCGCGTTCGAAATCACACCCGCACAGGCACAGCGCCAAGACTGCGTCAGCAGCTGCCGCTGCGGCCACGGCCGCCACGGCTGCCGTTGCCACTGCAGCAACCGCCACCGCCGCCCCCACAACCCTCACCACCGCGCCCGCCGCTGCCCCTGCGACTGCCGCCGCGCCCATGCCGGACGGCGTCACGCAGCTGCTCATCGAACGTGGCCTGCTGCCTGCCGGCGCCGCGCCGCTGGTGCAGAACATGAGGGACAAGGCGTCCAACCTGGTGATCTCCGCCTTCGACTTCCTGGGCGTGCCCTACCGCCGCGGCGGCAATTCGGAAGAGACGGGGTTCGATTGCAGCGGCTTCACCCGCCACGTGTTCGAACGCACGCTGGGCCTGGTGCTGCCCCGGCGCGCCGACGACCAGGCCAAGGCCGACGGGCTGCAGCAAGTGGGCCGCGACGAGCTCAAGCCCGGCGACCTCGTGTTCTTCAACACGCTGCGCCACACCTTCTCGCACGTGGGCATCTACGTGGGCGACGGCAAGTTCATCCACGCCCCGCGCACCGGCCAGAACGTGCGCGTGGAAGACATGCGCGAGGCCTACTGGACGCACCGCTTCACCGGCGGCCGCCGCGTGCCCGGCGTCAACGACGGCAACGAGCTGATGCGCGAAGCCGGCATGTCGCAGCCGCGCTGAAGCGCACCGTGCCCCGGCCCAAGCCGCGGGCCCGCAAGGCAACCTGCTTCAAGTCCCTCTTGTGAAGGGAACGGCACAATCGAGGGATGGCCGAACGAGCGATTCCCATTGCCGACCTGCGCTATGCCGCGGCGACGCCCCGCATTCCTGAGCAGTTGACCCCGCCGTCGGGCCTGCTGGCCGACCGCCTCGGCCGCCCGCTGCACGACTTGCGCATCTCCGTGACGGACCGCTGCAACTTCCGCTGCAGCTACTGCATGCCCAAGGAGATCTTCACCAACGACTACGGCTTCCTGCCCCAGTCGTCGCTGCTGAGCTTCGAGGAGATCACGCGGCTGGCGCGCATCTTCGTGGCCCACGGCGTGCACAAGCTGCGCCTGACCGGCGGCGAGCCGCTGCTGCGCAAGAACGTGGAGAAGCTCATCGAGATGCTCTCCGCGTTGCGCACGCCGGAGGGCCAGCCGCTGGACCTCACCCTCACCACCAACGCCACGCTGCTGGCGCGCAAGGCGCAGGCGCTCAAGGACGCCGGCCTCAAGCGCGTGACGGTGAGCCTGGACGCGCTGGACGACGCGGTCTTCCGCCGCATGAACGACGTGGACTTCCCCGTGGCCGACGTGCTGGCCGGCATCGAGGAAGCGCGCCGCGTGCGACTTGGGCCGCTGAAGGTCAACATGGTCGTCAAGCGCGGCACCAACGACCACGAGATCGTGCCCATGGCGCGCTGGTTCCGGGAGCACTACGACGGCCAGGTCATCCTGCGCTTCATCGAGTTCATGGACGTGGGCGCCTCCAACGGCTGGCGCATGGACGACGTGCTGCCCTCGGCCCAGGTGCGCCAGCGCATCCACGAGGTCTTCCCGCTGGAGCCCACCGCCCCCAACGCCGTGGGCGAGACGGCGCAGCGCTGGCGCTACGCGGACGGGCGCGGCGAGATCGGCCTGATCTCCAGCGTCACCCAGGCGTTTTGCGGCGACTGCAACCGCGCGCGGCTGTCCACCGAGGGGCGGCTGTACCTGTGCCTGTTCGCCTCGCAGGGCCAGGACTTGCGCTCGCTGCTGCGCGGCGGCGCCAGCGACGAGCAGATCGCCGCCGCCATCGGCCTGATCTGGCAGGAGCGCGGCGACCGCTACTCGGAGCTGCGCGGCGCGCAGCAGGCCGACGCGGGCTCGGGGCGGCGCCGCGTCGAGATGCACTACATCGGAGGCTGACAAGCACCATGGGACTCCTTCCCGCCCAAGGCTCCTGCCGCCGGCTGCTGGCCCTCACGGCCGCGGCCACCCTCGTCCTGCCCTGGATGGCGGGCGAGTTCGCCAAGCAGTTCTTCCAGCCCGGCCTCACCAACGACCCGGCGCGGCAGACGCTGCTGATCGACTACATCGTGATCGGCGCGCTGGTGTTCGGCCTGACCATGATGCTCACCGTGGGCCTGGGCTGCTGGATGCGCACCGTCATGCAGGGCCCGCAGCGCCGCGCCGACGACTACCCCATGCCGGACGAGGACGCCCGCCGCCCATGATCGACGCCCAAGACATCACCGGCCTGATCCTGGCCGGCGGACGCGGCAGCCGCATGGGCGGCGTCGACAAGGGTCTGCAAAACCTCAACGGCCTGCCCATGGCGATGCACGCCCTCCTGCGGCTGCAGCCCCAGGTGGGCGCCGTGCTGATCAACGCCAACCGCAACCTGGCGGCCTATGAATCCTTCGGCGTGCCGGTGTGGCCCGACGCGCTGCCGGACTTCCCCGGCCCCCTGGCCGGCTTCATGGCCGGGCTGGAGCACTGCGAGACGCCGTGGCTGGTGACGGTGCCCTGCGACACGCCACGCTTCCCGGCCGACCTGGTGGCGCGCTTGGCCGCCGCCGCGCACGAGGCAGGCGCCGACGCGGCCCTGCCCGTCACCGAGGAGGACGGCCGCCCCCAGGTGCAGCCCGTGTTCTGCCTGATGAAGGCGTCGCTGCTGGAGAGCCTGGTGCGCTTCACCGGCGAAGGCGGCCGCAAGATAGACCGCTGGATAGGCCAGCACCGCCACGTGGAAGTGCCCTTCGGCGACGCCGAGGCCTTCTTCAACGCCAACACCCTGGCCGACCTGCGCCGGCTGGAGCCTTGATTTCGCCTGCCGCCGGGCCGCCCAACGCGGCCGAGGCGCCCGACCGACCCGACCGAACATGAACAACAACTCCCTGGCCGACATCGCCTCCTGCCTCAGCGGCTACGACCCCAACGCCCTGCCCGTCGAGAAGGCCCAGGCTTTCATCGCGCAAATGGTGCCGCGCGTGCAGGCGGTGGAAAGCCTGGCCCTGCGCACCGCGCTTGGGCGCGTGCTGGCGCGCGACGTGATCTCTCCGATCAACGTGCCCGCGCACGACAACTCGGCCATGGACGGCTTCGCCTTCCGCAGTGCCGACCTCTCGGCCGGCGCCGACACGGCGTTCGACATTGCCGGCACGGGCTACGCGGGCGCGCAGTTCGAGGGCGAAGTGACCACAGGCCAGTGCGTGCGCATCATGACCGGCGCCGTCATGCCCGCCGGGCTGGACACGGTGGTGCCGCAGGAGCTCACCAGGACGGTGGACGGCCGGGTGATCGTTCCGGCCGGCGTGTTGCGCGCCGGCGACAACCGCCGCCTCGCGGGCGAGGATTTGAAGCGCGGCGCCCCGGCGCTGCAGGCCGGCCGGGTGCTGCGCCCGGCGGACCTGGGGCTGCTGGCCTCGCTGGGCCAGGCCGAGGTGCCGGTGCTGCGGCGGCTGCGCGTGGCCTTCTTCTCCACCGGGGACGAGCTGCGGTCGATTGGCGAACCGCTGGACGCCGGCTGCGTGTACGACAGCAACCGCTACACGATCTGGGGCATGTTGCAGCGCCTGGGCGTGGACGCGATCGACATGGGTGTGGTGCGCGACGATCCCGCCGCGCTGGAAGCCGCCTTCCGCGAGGCGGCGGCCTGTGCGGACGCCGTCATCACCAGCGGCGGCGTGAGCGTGGGCGAGGCCGACCACACCAAGCAGGTCATGGCGTCGTTGGGCGAGGTGCTGTTCTGGAAGATCGCCATGCGCCCCGGACGGCCCATGGCCATTGGCCGCATCGGCGAGCCTGGAAAACAGGCCGTGCTGTTCGGCCTGCCGGGCAACCCGGTGGCGGTGATGGTGACGTTCTATGCCTTCGTCCGGAATGCGCTGCTGCAAATGGCGGGCGCCGGAAATTCACCGCTGCCGGTGATTCGCGCGGCCAGCGCCACGCCCATTCGAAAGAAGGCGGGGCGCACGGAATACCAGCGCGGGATCGTGGAGCGCGGGACCGATGGCAACTGGTCGGTACGCATCACCGGCAGCCAGGGCTCCGGCGTGCTGCGCTCGATGAGCGAGGCCAACGGGCTCATCGTGCTTGGGCACGAGCAGGGGAATATTGCTGCTGGGGAATTGGTGGATGTGGTGCCGTTTGAGGGATTAGTTTAAGTAGATTTCAGAGCAGCACATGCCGATGCAAAGCCGCCATCAGGGCGGCTTTTTTTCACGCTCATATTTCTTGGCACAGGCGAAATTTGCGCCTAAGATATGATTTTCGCTATTCCATCGTTATACCCATGAAGGCCTTCACTCGATTTTTCACGGCACTCTTTCTTGGCACCCTGCTATGTTTCTCAGCCAGTGCGCAGGATGTCGTTCGAAAACCCTTGCCGCCTGACCATCCTTTGATTGGCACCTGGCGCATCGAATTGCCGGATTTAAAATGCTTCGAGGAATACGAGCTGCGCGCCGACGGCATGAAATACTCCATGTCCGGCGAGGAGCACAACGAGTCGGAATTCACCCTCTCCGATAAGCCCAGCGACAAGGGCTTTTACAAGTGGGTCGATAAACTCACCAAATCCAACGGACAGCCGGACTGCTCAGGGCACCAGGTGGAAATCGGGCATGTGGCGGTGAACTACATCAAGCTGCACCCCAGCAAAGATAAATTCCTGCTCTGCACGGCTGAGGATTTTAAATGGTGCTTTGCGGAGTTTTACAGGAGCAAGTGACGCTGAAAAGCTCATGCGCAGCCACCACGGCTTGAATTTAAATTCGGACACTTCCGCCAGGAAAACGGACATCCAGCTTGACCAGCGTATTCGTTCGTGAGAGGGTGACGGGCTTTGTTCCGCCCCGGAAAAGCCCGAAAGAAATAAGCCGGGCACAGCAACTGCAGCATCCGTAGCGGGCCTTTATAAACAAGCTCTTCACAAGGCAAGCCATGGTCATTGACGCCAGCAGCACCAGAATTTTCGCCGACCAACGCGCAACCAACCAAAATGCCCGTGTGGGCAGCGGCGCATCGATCAAAACCGCTTGATGCAAAAACTCAAGAAATACCTGCTCCAAGCCGCCGCGTTCCTGGCCACCCTGTTGGCCGGCACCGCCAACGCTCAATTTGGTCACCTGGGATATGCCGAATTACCGCAGCTCGACGGCGGCAAAACCGTGCTCTTTTATCCCACGCTGGCCGAGGAAACGGCCGTCCGCCAAGGCCCTTTTGAATTCTCCTGGGCGGCCGATGCACCGCCCTCCTTCAGCAACGGTCGCCTCGTCGTCATTTCCCACGGCTCCGGCGGCTCGCCCTGGGTGCACATGGATTTAACGCGCACGCTGGTGCACCGCGGCTTTATCGTGGCCATTCCGCAGCACCAGGGCGACAATTATCAGGCCCATTCCCGGCCCGGGCCGGAAAGCTGGGCCCGCCGGCCGTTGGAAATCAGCCGCGCCATAGACGCGGTGGCCTCCTATCCGCCACTGCAGAATTTCGTCTCCACCGACCGCGTGGGCATATTTGGCGGCTCGGCCGGCGGCCATACGGCCCTCACACTGGCCGGCGGCCAATGGTCGCCGGACCGCTTCAAGGCCCATTGCGAGCAGCACCTGAAAGAGGATTTCAATTCCTGCGTAGGCTTCACCACGCGGCTGCGCGGCAATGCCCTGGACTATTTGAAACTGTGGCTGGCGCGCCGGGTGATTGCGTGGCGGTTCTCCGACCCGACGCCTCAACGCTACACGGATGCCCGCATACGCGCCGCCGTGGCCATGGTGCCGTTTGCCGCGGATTTTCTGCCCGCCTCGCTGGCCAAGCCCAAAATACCGCTTGGCCTGATCATTGCCGAGCGGGATGTGAACCAGATTCCCAAATTCCACGCCGAGGCCATCGCCCAAGCCTGCGAACCACGCTGTGAAGTGCTGCTGCGCTTGGCGGACGCCGGACACGGCGCCATGCTGTCACCCATGCCGCCTCTTGCGCCCGGCAGCATCGAGTTCGCGCTGCTGGGCGATCCGCCCAATTTTCAGCGAGCCACAAGGGTGAATCAGATACACCAGGCCATCGCCGAGTTCTTCGCACAACATTTATTGCCGGACAGATAAATTTCCAAGCAATTGAATGTCATTGCCGTGCCAGCCCAACCCGTGGACAGCGCAGCAAGAGGCAAACTCGCGCGCTACCGCGTTTATCAGGAAAACTGAATATTTTCTTCGCGCCGCACGGCGCGCCAAGCTTTTCGAATGGCGTCGGCGCTGCGCTGAATATCGTCGGGGTCGGCCGAAAATCCGATCACCGAGATTCTCATCACCCAGCGGCCGTGCCAGCGCGTGCCGCCGGCAAAGCACGTAGCGTCGGCCTGCACGCGGGCGATGACGGCGGCGTTGAGGGCGTCGTCGACCTGTCCGGCGTCTTCGCCGCCGCGCGGGGCGCCGGGGGCGGCGTGGCCCGCGCTGAAGCGCACCAGCACCTGGTTGAGCACCACGGCGTTGAGCACGGCCACGCCGGGCTCGCGCGCCAGCGCGTCGGCCATGTCGCGGGCCAGCTCGCAGTGGCGCTGCACCATGGCCGCCACGCCCTCGCGGCCCAGGTGCAGCAGCAGCGCGCAGGCGGCGAATCCCCGCGCGCGGCGCGAAAGCTCGGGCACGTACTGCGTGGGGTCGCGCTCGGCCGCCTGCGCGGCGGGCAGGTAGCTGGCGGCGGCGGTCATGGCGCGGCGGTGGGCGTCGGCGTCGCGGACGATGACGAAGCCGCTGTCGTAGGGCAGTTGCAGCCACTTGTGGCCGTCCGTGGCCCAGGAGTCGGCCTGCTCCACCCCGTCCACCAGCGCGGCGCGGCCGGGGCAGGCGCGCGCCCACAGGCCGAAGGCGCCGTCCACGTGCACCCAGGCACCGCGGGCGCGGGCCAGGGGAATCAGGCGCCTGAAGTCATCGCAGGCGCCGGTGTTGACGTGGCCGGCCTGCAGCAGCACCAGCAACGGGCCCACGCCGGCTTCGCCCAGGGCGCGCTCGAAATCGGCGGCGTCCATGCTGCCGTCCGCCTGGGCGCGTACGCGGCGCACGCGGCGGCGTCCCAAGCCCAGGTATTGCAGCCCGGCGTAGACGGTGACGTGCGCCTCCTCGCTCACGAGCACGGTCAGGGGCGGTGCGCCGTAGAGGCCGTCGGCTTCCACGTCCCAGCCCTCGCGCGCCAGCAGCGCGCTGCGCGCGGCGGCCAGCGCGGTGAAGTTGGCCATGGTGGCGCCGGTGACGAAGCCCACGGAGCACTCTGGCGGCAGGCGCAGCAACTCCAGCAGCCAGCGCGCGGCCACGGTTTCAGCCGCAGCCGCGGCCGGTGCGGCGAGGTGGTTGGCGGCGTTCTGGCCCCAGGCGGCGGTGAGCCAGTCCGCGGCCAGGCCCACGGGGTGCGAGGCGCCGTTGACCCAGCCGAAGAAGCGTCCGCCCGTCATGGCGCGCAGGCCCGGCGGCACGCGGTCCAGCAGGGCCTGGACGGCCTGCTCAGGCGCGAGGCCTTGGGCGGGCAGCGCCACGCCCTCCCAGCGCTGCAATTGCTGCGCGTAGCTGTCCACGGGCTGCGCCGGGGTGTCGTGCACGCCGCGGCGGTATTGCATGGCCGCGTCGAAAGCCAGTTGCAGGGCGGAAGTAAAACGGTCGTCGTACTGGCTCATGGGCGCTGGGGGTGCGGCCGGGGCTTCAGCGCATCACTTCCGCCGTCCCGCGGTTGGCGAGCTGGTCGGCGCGCTCGTTGCCCGGGTCGCCGGAGTGGCCCTTGACCCAGTGCCAGCGCACGTCGTGGCGCTGGGCCTGCTCGTCCAGGCGCTGCCACAGCTCCACGTTCTTCACCGGCTTCTTGTCGGCCGTGGTCCAGCCGCGCTTCTTCCAGTTGTGAATCCAGGTGGTGATGCCGTTGCGCACGTACTCGCTGTCGGTGTGGATGTCCACGCTGCAGCGCTTTTTCAGCACCGACAGCGCCTCGATCACCGCGGTGAGCTCCATGCGGTTGTTGGTGGTCAGCCGCTCGCCGCCCCACAGCTCCTTTTCATGCGTGCCGCTGCGCAGCCACGCGCCCCAGCCGCCGGGGCCGGGGTTGCCCTTGCAGGCGCCGTCCGTGTAGACGGTCACCGCGGCCGGTGCCGCCACTTGCGCCGTGGCGGCCGCGCCGCCCTCACGGCCTGCGGCCGCTGCACTCGAATCACTCAACTTCCAGTCCTTCCTTGTTGGCCACCACGGCCGTGGCCTTGCTGGCCTTCACGCGCTCGCGCCGCGCCAGTCCCACCAACCGCATGCCGCGCACGCGCTTGACGGCCACCAGCAAGTACACGGCGCCAAACACCGGCCACCAGCGGTCGCCCCGGTCTTCCATCCAGGCGAAGCGCTGCAGCCAGCGATACCTCCTCAGCGGCGGCGAAAAGCAGCCGAAGCGCCCCGCCTCCACCTCGAAACTCAGCAGCCGCAGCCAGTCGCGCAGCCGCCAATAACCAATCGTCTCGCCCGCTTGCGGCAAAAACAGCGGCCCGCGCGAACCCAGCCGCCGCCGCCACAGCCCAACGCGCTGGCGCATGCCCCACAGGCTCAGCGGGTTGAAGCCCAGGATGACCACGCGCCCCTCCGGCATCAGCACCCGCTCCACCTCGCGCAGCGTGCGGTGCGGGTCGGCGGCCAGCTCCAGCGTGTGCGGCAGCACCACGAGGTCCAGGCTGGCGTTGGCAAAGGGCAGTGCGTCGGCCTCGCAGTGCAGGCCGATGACGGCCGCGCGCAGGCTCATGCCCAGGTGGGTTGGGCCGTCGGACGGCGGCTCGTCGCTGGCGCACCAGCGGTGCGGCATGCGGTTCATGCGCAGCGCGTCCAGCTCCGGCAGGCCCAACTGCAGGGCGTGGAAACCGAAGAGATCCGGCACCGCCTGGTCCATGCATTGCTGCTCCCAGGCCAGCAAGTAGCGCCCCGGGGGCGTGGTCAGCCAGCGCCTCAAAGCGTCGTGGCGTGACTGCGCGCGCGAGGCCAAAGGAGTCAGGCGCTGGTCGTCCATGACGATCGTCTGCGCCGGCACAGGGTTTTCACTTGGGGGCCTTCCTATAATCCGCGCGCCATGCAATTGCTCGCCCTGCCCGCCTTCACCGACAACTACATCTGGATGCTGCACGACGGCAAACAGGCACTGGTCGTCGACCCCGGCGAAGCTGAACCTGTGCAAGCGGCGCTGCAGGCCCACGGGCTCAAGCTCGCGGGCATTCTAGTGACCCACCACCACGGCGATCACGTCGGGGGCGTGGACGCGCTGCGGCCGCTGCTGCAGGGCCCCGTGTTCGGCCCGGCGCGCGAGAGCATCCCGCAGCCCTGCACGCCCTTGAACGGCGGCGACACGGCCGAGCTGCTGGGCCTGCGCTTCCAGGTCATCGACGTGCCCGGCCACACCGCCGGCCACATCGCCTATTTCCTGCCCGCCGGGCCGCAGGGCACGCCCGTGCTGTTTTGCGGCGACACGCTGTTTTCCGGCGGTTGCGGGCGGCTTTTCGAGGGCACGGCGACGCAGATGCTGTCGTCGCTTTCCGCCCTGGCCGCGTTACCGGCCGACACCCGTGTGTGCTGCGCACACGAGTACACCCTGTCCAACTTGCGTTTTGCCGCCGCCGTGGAGCCGCACAACAGCACCCTCGCGCAGCACCGCGCGTGGTGCGAGAACCAGCGCGCGCACGGCGGCATCACCCTGCCCTCCAGCATTGGGCTGGAGAAGCAGATCAACCCCTTTTTGCGCACGTCGCAGCCGGACGTCGTCCGCGCCGCCCAAGAGCGCAACCCTGGGGCGCTTGGCGACGTGGCGGTGCTCGCGGCGCTGCGTGAATGGAAGAACGGTTTCCAATGAAAAAAATCGCGTCCCCTCTGCCGCCGTTCTGGCGAAGCCTGCTCTCCCTGGCCGCCGCGGCGGCGCTGAGCGCCTGCGCCACCGCGCCGGGCCCGCAAGCCACCGGACCCGTCACGGCGGCCGACGTGGCCAAGGCGCCGCCGGTGAAACCGTCCATGGCCCCCGACGTCGCCGTCACGCCCGCCGCACCCGCGATGGCGAGCGTGGCGCAGACGCCGGTGGCCAACCCCGTGGACCCGCTGCGCCCGGACGAGTCGGTGGACCTCAACGCGGGCAACGCGCACGTGGACCTGTGGTCGCGCGTGCGCTCCGGCTTCACCGTGCCGGACCTGGACAACGACTACGTGCGCCGCGCCGAGCAGTGGTACTCGCAGCGCCCGGACTACGTGCAGCGCATGACCGAGCGCGGCGGGCGCTACCTCTATCACATCGTCGAAGAGGTGCAGCGCCGCGGCCTGCCCACGGAGCTGGCGCTGCTGCCCTTCATCGAAAGCGCTTTCAACCCGCAGGCCCTGTCCACCGCCAAGGCGTCGGGCATGTGGCAGTTCATGCCGGCCACGGGGCGCGACTTCGAGCTGCGCCAGAACATGTTCCGCGACGACCGCCGCGACGTGCTGGCCTCCACCCGCGCCGCGCTGGACTACCTCACGCGGCTGTACGGCATGTTCGGCGACTGGCACTTGGCGCTGGCGGCCTACAACTGGGGCGAGGGCAACGTGCAGCGCGCCGTGGCGCGCAACGCCAAGGCCGGGCTGCCGACGGATTTCGAGAACCTGCGCATGCCCGAGGAGACGCGCTACTACGTGCCCAAGCTGCAGGCGGTGAAGAACATCGTGATCAAGCCCGATGCCTTCGCGCTGGCGCTGCCTGACCTGAAGAACCACCCGTACTTCCTGGGCGTGCCCATCGAGCGCGACATCGACGTGGCGCTGGCCGCCAAGCTCGCCGGGCTGTCGCTGGAGGAGTTCAAGCAGCTCAACCCGCAGATGAACCAGCCGGTGATCCTGGCCGCGGGCACGCCGCAGGTGCTGCTGCCCTACGACAACGCCAGCACCTTCGTGAGCAACCTCTCGCGCTACCGCGGCCAGCTCGCGAGCTGGACGGCCTGGGTGGTGCCGCGCACCATGCGCCCGGCCGACGTGGCCAAGGAGCTGGACGTGACTGAGAGCACGCTGCGCGACGTCAACCGCATCCCGCTGCGCATGCTGGTGAAGGCGGGCTCCACGCTCATCGTCCCGCGCACCGAGCAGGTGGCGCGCGACGTGGCCGAGCACATTGCCGACAACGCCTCCATCGCGCTGGCGCCGGACGTGCCGCCGCTGCAGCGCGTGGTGATCAAGGCCGCGCGCCGGGGTGAAACCGTGGCCGCCGTGGCGCGCCGCACGCACACGACCGTGGCCCAGCTCTCGGCCTGGAACAAGGTGTCCGCTGGCGGCCGCTTCGGCCCGGGGGCGCCCGTGGTGATGTACCTGCAGGCCAAGGCGGCGCAGGTGGCGATGAACTCGGAGCCCGAGCCCGAACCGGTGGCCAAGGTGGCGGCCAAGGGCCGTGTCAAGGCCGAGCCAGCCGAGCAGCGCAGCGTGGCGCACGCGGCGACGCCGCAGAAGCGTGCCGTGGCCAGCCGCAGCGAGCCGGCCAAGCGCGTGGCGGCCGCCCGCCCCGCCGCCCCCACGCCCGCCCCGCGCGGCGCAGCCGGCCGCAGCGCCGGCAACGTGAAGGTGGCCGAGGCGCGCGAGAGCACCTCGCGGCGCTGAAGCGCGCACGGCGCGCTGGCGCGCCGGAGATGAAAAGAAAGGCGGCCCGCGGGCCGCCTTTTGCGTTTCAAGGGCGTTTCGCACCCCCACCCGTCATGCCCGCAAAAGCGGGCATCCACGCCGGCCGAAATGCCGGCGCGCCAACGCCACATCCGGGCGCCGCCGTTCAAAGGCCACACCTCGGCATTCGTGGATGGCCGCTTTCGCGGGCATGACGACGTCTTTTCCTTCGGCCCGCTTGACTCCAGCAAGCGGGCTTGAACGTCTGATGCAGCGAAACAATCCCGGCGGCCACAGGGCCACCGGGATTCGTCTTCTGCTCACACCGCCAGCGCGTGCAGCGCCGCGCTCGTGTGCAGCGTGGTGCCCAGCAGCGACAGCAGGTCGCCGCCCTCTTCCACGGCGGCCGGCGCCGCGGCCACCGAGCCCAGGCCGGTGTCGAAGTGCACGTCCGTCACCTGCAGTGAGCTGCCGTCGGCGCGGGTGGCCACGCCGTGCTCCTGGTGCAGATTGCCCTGCGCGTCGTAGAAGGCCTGCACGCTGAAGCCCACGGACAGGCTGGCGATGCCGGCCTCGGACAGCGTCATCAGCTCATCGGCGCTGCTCTGATGGTCGCCGTTGAGGTCGCGCCAGGCCAGCAGCTCGCCGAAGTGCGCATCGCGGGCGTCGATGAAACCGTCGCCGTTGCCGTCCAGCGCGGCCAGACGGGTGAAGCCGGCGCCGTCGCCCGTGCCGCCGAAGAGCTCATGGATGTCGTCGATGCGGCCGTTGCCGTTCACGTCCATCGCCAGCAGCGCGTCGTCGGCCGCGATCCAGCCGGAGGCCACCGCGTGGCCGTTGCCCAACAGGTCGAAGCTGCCGGCCGAGTCGGCGCGGGCCACCGTTTCCACGCCGTCGCCGTCCAGGTCCAGCGCCAGCGGCGTGATGGTGGTGGACTTGGTGCTGACCACGAGTTGGCCGAGCTTGAAGTAGTCGTCCGGCTTGGTGTCGGTGACGCTGGCGGCGATGACCAGCACGTTGCCTTCGCGCGCGCCGGCGTTGAGGTCGGCCCAGCGCGTGGTCGTGGAGATGGTGTCGTTGGCCTCGCTGGCCATGCCGCCCAGCACCGAGCTGCTCAGGCTGGTCAGCGTGGTGGCGCTGCTGCCTATCCAGGCCGTGAGGTCGCTGTCGCCGTAGACGTAGCCGAGGTAGGCCTTGTCCACCACCACGTTCTGCGAGAACTGCAGCACCACGAAGTTCAGGCGGCCCACGTTGTCTAGGGTGTGGGTGGCGCCGGAGCCGTTTTCGCTGGCGTCGGTCACGCCCAGGCCGCCGGTGTAGGCACCGAGGTAGGCCTTGCTCCAGGTGCCGCCCGCATCGCGGCTGAAGGCGCTGGCGGTCACGCTGACGCCGCCCACGCTGTAGCTGCGGGTGTTGCCGTCGGTGCCGTCCACGGCGGTGTTGCCGTCGAAGCTGTAGGTCAGCGTCACGGTGTTGGGCGCGAGGCCGGCGTCCACGCCAGCGTTGGCCGTGCCGGAGCTCAGGTGGACGACGCCGGACAGGCCGTTGGCGTCCACGTCCGAATCGGCCGTGTCGCTCGTCCCCTGGTCGGCGCGCGTGAAGGCCTGGTAGCCGCTGGGCCGCACCACCTGCACGCGGTAGTCGCCGGGCGCCAGCCCGTTGAAGGCGTAGGCGCCGCCGGTGGTGGTGGTCGTGGTGGCGAGCACGGTGCTGCCGGTGGCATCCATCAGCTTCACGGTCACGCCGGTGACGCCGGCCTCGCCCGTGTCCTGCACGCCGTTGGCGTTGGCGTCCAGCCAGACCTTGTCGCCCAGGGTCTGCACCAGGGCGCTGGAGCTGACGTGGGCGGCGTCGCTGTCGCTCACCACCTTGCCGGCGGCGTCGCGGCCGCTGGCCGTGCCGGTGCTGGAGAGCGTGGCGCCGGCGGCCACGGCCTCGCGGGCGGTGTAGGTCCAGGTCTCGCCCACGTCGAGCTGACCGTCGCGGTCGGTGTCGCCGCCCACGAAGGTGATGCCGCCGAGGCGGTCGTCGCTCACGCTGACGTTGCTCAATGCCACGTTGCCGGTGTTGGTGAGCACGTAGGTGTAGAGGGCCGTGCCGGCCGCGGGGATGACCAGCGCGCCGGCGGCGGTGTCGGCGTCCACGTCCGCGGTGACGACCAGGGTGGAGACGCTGCCGGCCGGCGTGGCGAGGTCCGCACCCAACTCGTTTTGCGTGGCGAAGAGGTTCTTGGCCGTCTCGTAGTCGCCGCTGGCAAAGGCCTGGCGCACCAGGCTCACGACCTGCTCGCGGCTGTAGAGGTAGTCGATGTAGGGGTCGCTGGCGTTGAGCAGCGCCGCGGCGGCGTGGCGCAGCAGCGCATTGACGCCCCCGCCGTTGGTGGCGAGCGCGTCCACCAGCGTGGGCGCGCTGCCCGGCACGTCCACGCCGAACAGCGCCTCGAAGCTGGCGTTGGGCGACAGGCCGGTTTCCGGCCAGCCGCTCAAGGGCGCGCCGCCATCGCCGGTGTGGTTCTTCCAGAAGCCGGGCGTGAGGCCCTCGCCGCCGCCGGCCTGCTGGTTGTAGTACTCGGCGTGGACGAGCTTTTCCAGGTCCAGCCCCGGCGTGCCGGCCATGTGCAGCCCGGCGTCCACCGTCAGCACCTGCTGGCCGGCGCCCACGGTGACGGTGGTGGTGGCGTGGGTGGCGGGGTCGAAGTCGCTGTCGGTGGCGTCGTTGCCGCCGAGGTCGTGGCTGCTGAGCGCGTAGCCGGTGGGCGCCACGACGGCGAGCTGGTAGCTGCCGGCGGCGACGTTGAAGGCGTAGTTGCCGTCGGCGTCGGTGGTGGTGGTCTGCAGCAGCGTGCCGGTGGCGCTCCTGAGCTGCACGGTGACGCCGGCAAAGCCGGCCTCGCCCGCGTCCTGGATGCCGTTGGCATTGGCGTCCAGCCACACGCGGTCGCCAACGGACTGGCTCAGCCCGGTGGAGGTGTAGATGGCCACGTCGCTGTCGCTGGCGGTGCGGCCGGAGACGGCGTCGCGGGCCGTGGCGGTGCCGACGTTGGTGACCACGGCGCCGGCCTGCACGGTTTCGTGGGCGGTGTAGATCCAGGTCTCGCCGACGTCGAGCTGGCCGTCGTGGTCGTCGTCGCCGCCGACGAAGCTCACGGCGGCGATGCGGTCGTCGCTCACGCGCACGTCGCTGAGCGCCACGGTGCCGGTGTTGGTGACCTCGTAGGTGAACACGGCCTGGCCGCCGGCGGCAATGACGGGGGCGGTGGCCAGGGTGTCGGCGTCCTCGTCCGGCGACACCAGCAGCGTGCTGCCGGTGGCGGTGGCGGGGGTGCTCAGGTCGGCGCCCAACTCGTTCTGCGCGGCAAAGAGGTTCTTGGCCGCTTCGTAGTCGCCGCTGGCGAAGGCCTGCTGGACCAGGGTGACGATCTGCTCGCGGCTGTAGAAGTAGTCGACGTTGGGGTTGGCCGCATTGAGCAGCGCGGCCGATGCGTGGCGCAGCAGCGCGCTGACGCCGCCGCCGTTGGTGGACAGGGCCTGCAGCAGCGTGGGAGCCGAGCCGGGGACGTCCACGCCGAAGAGGCTTTCGAAGCTGTCGGTGGGCACCAGGCCGGTTTCCGGCCAGCCGCTCAGGGGCGCGCCACCGTCGCCGGTATGGTTCTTCCAGAAGCCGGGCGTGAGGCCCTCGCCGCCCAAGCCGTAGCTTTGCTGCAGCACTTCGCCATGGACGTATTTCTCGATGTCCAGGCCGACGCGGCCGGTGAGGCCCAGGTCACCGCTGAGGTTCACCTGGCCGGAGCCGAGCTCGGCCTGGACGGTGATGCCGTCCGGGCCGCCGGAGGTGGTGGCGCGCGAGGAGACGCTGTAGCCGGCGGGCAGCGTGGCGGGGTCGAAGCTGACGCTGTAGACGCCAGGTGCCAGGCCGGTGAAGGCGTAGTTGCCGTTGGCGTCGGTGAGCTGCGGGCTGCCGATGGCCGTGCCGGTGGCGTCCAGCAGCGTCACGCGCACGCCGGCCACGCCGGTTTCATCCGCGTCCTGCTGGCCGTTGCCATTGAGGTCCAGCCAGACTCGGTCGCCAAAGCTGGCGGGGCGGTAGAAGCCGGCATCCACGGTCGTGACGGCGTCGCCGGAGGCCAGCGTGTAGCGGCCGGCAAAGCCGGTCGCGTCGGTATCGCTGTCGGTGGCATCGGCACCCACGTGCTGGCGCGTGACGGTGAAGCCGTCAGGCGTCGCGAACTGGACGTCGTACTGACCCGGGCGCAGGCCGGTGAAGGCGTAGCTGCCATCGGCGCCGGTTTGCGTCGTATGGACCACGGCGCCGGAGGCATCCAGCAGCGTCACGGTCACGCCGGCCAGGCCGGCTTCGCCCGTGTCCTGCACGCCGTTGCCATTGCCGTCTTCCCAGGCGCGGTCGCCGATGGAAGCCGGCACGTACACGCCCGCGTCGATGCTGGTGTTGTCCTCGCCGGAGACCAGCGTGACGACCTGGCTGGCGCCTTGGGCGCTGGCGTCGGAGTCGATCAGGTCGCCCGCGGCGTCGCGCGCGGTGAAGACGCTGCCGTCGGGCTTGCCGAACACCACCTGGTACTGCACGCCGGGCGTGAGGCCGCTGAAGTGGTAGCGGCCATCGGCGCCGGTGCTCATGGTGGCCGTGGTGTCGTCGGCATTGCCGATGACGCCATCGGCGCCGCCACCGATGAGCGTCACCGTCTGGCCGGCGATGCCCTGCTCGCCCGCGTCCTGCTGGCCGTTGCCGTTGGCGTCCAGCCAGAGGCGATCGCCCAGGCTGGCCGCGCGGAATAAGCCCGCGTCCACCGTCGTGACCGCGTCGCCGGAGGCCAGCGTGTAGCGGCCGGCGAAGCCGGCGGTGTCCACGTCGCTGTCGGCGGCGTCCACACCCACGTGCTGGCGCGTGACGGTGAAGCCGTCAGGCGTCGCGAACTGGACGTCGTACACGCCGGGGCGCAGGCCGGTGAAGGCGTAGGCGCCATCGGCGCCGGTCTGTGTGGTGTTGACCACGGCACCGGAGGCATCCAACAGCGTCACGGTCACGCCGGCAAGGCCGGCTTCGCCCGTGTCCTGCACGCCGTTGCCGTTGTTGTCTTCCCAGGCGCGGTCGCCGATGGAAGCGGGCACGTACACGCCCGCGTCGATGCTGGTGTTGTCCTCGCCGGAGACCAGCGTGACGACCTGGCTGGCGCCTTGGGCGCTCACGTCGGAGTCGATCAAGTCGCCCGCGGCGTCGCGCGCGGTGAAGACGCTGCCATCCGGCTTGGCGAACACCGCCTGGTACTGCACGCCGGGCGTGAGGCCGCTGAAGTGGTAACGGCCATCGGCGCCGGTGCTCATAGTGGCCGTGGTGTCGTCGGCATTGCCGATGACACCATCGGCACCGCCACCGATGAGCGTCACGGTCTGGCCGGCGATGCCCTGCTCGCCCGCGTCCTGCTGGCCGTTGCCGTTGGCGTCCAGCCAGAGGCGATCGCCCAGGCTGGCTGCGCGGAAGAAGCCTGCATCCACGGTCGTGACCGCGTCGCCGGAGACCAGCGTGTAGCGGCCGGCAAAGCCAGTCGCGTCAGCGTCGCTGTCGGCAGCGTCCGCATCCACGTGCTGGCGCGTGACGGTGAAGCCGTCAGGAGTGGCGAACTGGACGTCGTACACGCCAGGGCGCAGGCCGGTGAAGGCGTAGGCACCGTCGGCGCCGGTCTGCGTCGTATGGACCACGGCACCGGAGGCATCCAGCAGCGTCACGGTCACGCCGGCAAGGCCGGCTTCGCCCGTGTCCTGCACGCCGTTGCCGTTGCCGTCTTCCCAGGCGCGGTCGCCGATGGAGGCCGGCACGTACACGCCCGCGTCGATGCTGGTGTTGTCCTCGCCGGAGACCAGCGTGACGACCTGGCTGGCGCCCTGGGCGCTCACGTCGGAGTCGATCAGGTCGCCCGCGGCGTCGCGCCCGGTGAACACGCTGCCGTCGGGCTTGTCGAACACCACCTGGTACTGCACGCCGGGCGTGAGGCCGCTGAAGTGGTAGCGGCCATCGGCGCCGGTGCTCATGGTGGCCGTGGTGTCGTCGGCATTCCCGATCGCGCCATCGGCGCCGCCGCCGATGAGCGTCACCGTCTGGCCGGCGATGCCCTGCTCACCCGCGTCCTGCTGGCCGTTGCCGTTGGCGTCCAGCCAGAGGCGATCGCCCAGGCTGGCCAGCTTGTAAAAACCCGCGTCCACGGTGGTCACGGCGGCGCCGGACGTCAGGTTGAAGCGGCCCACCAGGCCGGCGGCGTTGGCGTCGCTGTCGGAAGCATCGGCACCCACGTGCTGGCGCGTGACGCTGAATCCGTTGGGCGTGGCGAACTGGACGTCGTACTGGCCCGGGCGCAGGCCCGTGAAGGCGTAATTGCCGTTGGCGTCGGTCTGCGTGGTGTTGACCACGGCGCCGGAGGCGTCCAGCAGCGTCACGGTCACGCCGGCCATGCCGGCTTCGCCGGCGTCCTGCACGCCGTTGCCGTTGGCGTCGTGCCAGGCACGGTCGCCCACGCTGGCATAGCGGTAAAAGCCGGCGTCAATGCCGCTGTTGACCTCGCCGGGCTTGAGCACCACCACGCCGGAGACCAGCGCGTCGCTGTTGGTGCCGGAAGCCGCATTGCCATCCACCTGGCGCGGGCTCACGGCATCAAAGCCACTGGGCTGGGTGAAGCGCACCTGGTAGTTCAGGCCCGGCGTCAGGCCCCGGAAGCTGTAGCTGCCGCCGGCATCGGTCACGGTGCTGGCCAGGACTTCGGAAGCGGAGAACTGGCCGTCGCCGTTCATGTCGCGCACCAGTTCCACCCGGGCGCCGGCAATGCCCTGCTCGCCCGCGTCCTGCACGCCGTTGGCGTTGAGGTCGTCGAAAACGAAATCCCCCAGCCGCGCCGCCTTGGTCTCGGCGATCAGCGGCTGGTAGTGCGTGGTGCCGGCCGCATTGGTGGTGTCCATCACGATGCCAATGGCCTCGCCCGCGTCCGGCACGTAGCCGTCGTGGTTCAGCGCCAGCGCCACCAGCGCGTCAATGTCGGCCACGTCCTGCGGCGCGAGATAGGCGGCGATGGGGTACTTGTAGCCCATCAACTGCCAGATGGCGCTTTGCACCTCGCCGAAGGAAATGCCGGCGTTGCTGCCGTTGTAGTAGTTGAGCAGCCAGTTGATGTTGTCCAGGTTGGACAGGTACGCGCTGGTGCGCAGCGTGGGCACGTTGGCCGTGATCACGCTGAGCTCGTAGGAGGAGTACAGCGTCGCGGTGTAGGTCGCCGGCACCGGGATCTGCACGTTCATGTTCAGGCACCAGGCGTCGTAAGGCGTGCCGCCACTGGGTGCGCCAGGGTTGAGCACCGAGGTGGAGGTCACCTTCGCATCGAGAAAGCTCGGCTCCAGCAGGGAGCCGGGATAGCTGACGTTGACGGTGACGCTGGGGTTCTGAGCCATGGAAGTGATGGAGGAAAGGGTCTATCGGCCGCCCATGCGGCAGCGCGACCCGCCGGCCTGGAGTGCTTCAGAAATCGCTGGGCATTTCCTGAAAACAACCGGCCAGGCCACGCAGGCCAGGAAATCGGAAGGATGGGAACTGCCCCCGGGGCAGGCGCCGCGAGCCAGCCGGGCGCGCCGGCTGGCCGCCCCATGCGGCAGGGGGCTTACTTCTTCTTGAAGAAACGCGCCACGACAGCGGCACCCACCAGGCCAATGGTCACCAGCGGCAGCGAGCTGGGCTCGGGCACGGCACAGGCGGGCAGCGGAAAGGAGCCGCAAGGCTCGGCCAGGGCCACCTTGGTGACGGCCAGCAGCGCAGCAGCGGAGAAGAAGGCAGAGAGTTGGTTCATGTGTCAGTCAAGTCATTCAGGTGTTTGCCAACCGAACACAGGGCGAATCCCCAGGGGATGCTCCCTATTTGTCCGCAGACACTTCTTGACTCGCACGAGTCATGCCACGTATCTCATTTATATAAAAATCAACAACTTAACTTGTATTTTTTGCTTCAAATCAATGCATTTGTAAAGAAATTCGACAGCATCCACCAAATTTTTGAACATCGCCGGCAGGGAACCCTTGGGTATCGCGGATGGTCGCGGACAGGCGGCGAGACACACGGACGCCCGCGCGCACCGGGCGCCGCACGGCGGTGAACAGGAGGAAAGGGAGAGCCGCGCTTGGGTGGCGCGGCGCGGGGCTCAGCGCCGGTCCACCAGGGCGTGCGCGATGGTGGAGAGGTCCACGTATTCGAGCTCGCTGCCCGCGGGCACGCCGCGCGCAAGCCGCGTGACCTGCAGCCCGCGCGCCTTGAGCGCCTGGGCCAGCACGTGGGCGGTGGCTTCGCCCTCGGCGGTGAAGCTGGTGGCCAGGATGACTTCCTGCACCTGCCCGTCGCCCGCACGCTCCAGCAGCTCGGCCGCGCCGATCTCGTGCGCGCCCACGCCGTCCAGCGGGCTGAGACGGCCCTTGAGAACGAAATACAGCCCGTGGTAGCTGCGCGTGCGCTCCAGCGCAGCCAAGTCGGCCGGGCCCTCCACCACGCAGAGCTGGCGGGCGTCGCGTCCGGGATCGGCGCAGACCTCGCACAGCGGGGTCTCGCTCAAGCCGTGGCAGCGCCGGCAGTGCTGCACGTGCTCGGCCGCGGCGCGCAGCGCCTCGGACAGGCGCAGGGCGCTGGCGCGGTCATGCTGCAGCAGGTGATAGGCCATGCGCTGCGCGGACTTCACGCCCACGCCGGGCAGGCGGCGCAGGGCGTCTATCAGCGCGTCGAGGTGGCTGGCCGGGGCGTTCAAGCGGAAAAAGGCCGCGAGACGCTCAGAACGGGAACTTCATGCCCGGGGGCAGCGGCATGCCGGCGGTGAGCTTGGACATCTTTTCCTGGCTCACGGTCTCGGCGCGGCGCACGGCGTCGTTGAAGGCGGCGGCTACCAGGTCTTCAAGCATGTCCTTGTCGTCGGCCAGCAGGCTGGGGTCGATGGTGATGCGCTTGACGTCGTGCTTGCAGGTCATGGTGACCTTGACCAGGCCGGCGCCGGACTGGCCTTCGACCTCGACGTTGGCCAGCTCGTCCTGGGCCTTCTTGAGGTTGTCCTGCATCGCCTGCGCCTGCTTCATCAGGCCGGCCAGTTGTCCCTTCAACATCGTGATTTCCTTCGCTTGGGTTCAGTTCGGTTTGATCGACCCCGGCACGATGCGTGCCGTGGGATAGCGCTGGAGCAACTGCTGCACCAGCGGGTCGTCATGGATGATGCGCTCGGCCTGCCGCTGGCAGCGGTCGCGCTCGTGGGCTTCGCGCAGCGCGGGCGAATCCTGCGCCTTGCCGGCTTCCACTTCCAGCCGCAGGGCCGGATGCACCAGCTCGCGCAAGGCCGCCTGCAGCTTCTCGCACAGCGCGGGGTTGCGCAGCGATTCGCGCTCCACGCGCAGCCGCCACAGCGGGGCGTCGGCCTCCTCGGCCGCGATGAGCTCGGACTGCATGGCCAGCTCGCGCACCAGCGCCACGATCTTCAACTGCTGCACCACGGCCACCCAGCGCTCGCCCAGCGCAGTGGGCGAGAGCTCGTCGCCTTCATCAGCGGCCGGGCGGACACGCGGCGCCGGCGCGGCGGCCGGGGCTTGCGGCTGCGGTTGAGTTTGCCGGCTCTGCTGGACTTGCGGGCCTGGGATTTGGGCAGAACCCGCCACCGGCCTGGCCTGGGCGGGCGCAGGCGCGGGCGGCACGGGGTCGAAGTCCGGCTCCGGCGCAGCAGCACCCTGCCAGGGCGGCTCGTCGTCCCAGGGCGGCGCTTCGTCATGCCAGGAGGGCGGCTCCTGCAACGCGCTGGATGCGGCACGCGCGGGCGCGGCAGCCGGCATGGGGCGCTGCGGCCGCGCCGGCGCCGCGGGCAGCGGCTGAGCACGCACGGCCGGTGCCGCCACGGATGCGGCGGGC